>JAJRWW010000461.1 GCA_024276595.1 Myxococcota bacterium | reverse complement strand
GGCCTGGTGGGCCCCAACGGCAGCGGCAAGACCACGCTCCTGCGCATCCTCGCTGGCGAGCTGAAGGCGGATGAGGGGCATGTACGGATGGCTCAGCACCTGCAGGTGGTCTACTTCGACCAGGGTCGGGAGCAGCTCGACCAGGAGCTCTCCCTTCGACGAGCGCTGTGCCCTGACGGTGACACGGTGAGCTACCAGGGGCGGCAGGTGCACGTGGCGAGCTGGGCTCGACGCTTCCTTTTTCGCCCGGAGCAGCTCGACACGCCTCTGTACCGGCTCAGCGGCGGGGAGCAGGCCAAGATAGCCATCGCCCGCCTGATGCTGCGCCCGGCGGACGTTCTCTTTCTGGACGAGCCCACAAATGACCTGGACATCCCCACCCTGGAGGTGCTGCAGGAGAGCCTCGAGGATTTTCCTGGCGCGGTGATCATGGTCACCCACGACCGGTTCTTGCTCGATGGCGTCTCCACGGTGCTGCTGGGCCTCGACGGCCATGGGGGCTCGGGCTTCTTCGCGGACCAGCGCCAGTGGGAGCGGGAGAGGCGCACCAAGGAGGCGCCCGGGTCATCGAGGCAACGGGGGGCGGGAGAGAGGGGTAGACGCTCTCGCCCGCGCAAGAGAAAGCCCTTGACCTACCGGGAGGAGCAGGAGCTCTCAGGGCTGGAGGGGCGAATCTCCGAGGCTGAGGAGCGGCTGGCCTCGCTGCGAGCGGCCCTGGAGGATCCCGATCTGGCCGCTGACGCGGAGAGGCTGCAGGATGCCTTTGGCAGGTTCGAGGAGGGGCGAAAGGAGGTGGACGCTCTTTACGAGCGTTGGGCCGAGCTGGAGGCGAAGCTGGATGGAGAGGACTCCGGCTGAGCGGCCTGGGCTCCGGCCCGAAGGGCACGCCCGGTCATGTGACCTGGTCCACAGGGTGGATGTAGCCGTTTACCCGCACCACTCGACCGCGCTTGTCTAGCTGCGCCTTGAGCCAGCAGAGCATGGAGCTCGTGAGGCCGTCTCTGAGGGCAAAGGAGAAGGCGCGCTGAATCGGCTGAGAGCCGCGCCTCTTGACGCAGGCGATGACGTCGGTGTGGATCGAGGGGTACACCATGCCCAGCCGGGTGTCCTGCACGCCGCGCCCCCTGATCTTCTCTATGGGTGAGTGCACGAAGCGGCAGAAGGACTCATTGGCGTAGACTATGCGCGCCTGGCTGTCGAGCTGGAACATGGGGAATGGGCTCTGGTCCACCATGGCCTGGTGCATGGGGGGGCGGCGCCTGGCCACGGTTGGGCGCTCGGCGGTGGTCGTTGTGGGGTGGGAGCGGGCGCCAGGGAAGTCGTACATGGACATGACAGTGCGGAGCTGGAAGATCACCTGGCCCATGGAGCGCTGGCGCTCCGCCGGGGCCTTCCTCAACATCTCCATGACCACCGCCTCCACCCGGCTCTCCAGCGGCTCCTTCATGCGAGTGGAGGGGAGCGGCGGATCCGCGTGGAGCTGCTGGTGGATGATCTCATCCATGGTGCCTACGAAGGGCACCGTGCCCGTGAGCATCTCGTAAAGCAGGACGCCCAGCGCGTAGATGTCCATGGACGGCTGGGGAGACTCGCCGTTGATCAGCTCTGGAGCCATGTACTGGGGAGTCCCGCCCACCTCCACCTCTGCCAGCTTCACGTGCTGTGTGCGCGGCCGAGAGAGGCCGAAGTCGATCATCTTGATGTGGAGGCGTTGTCGCCTCTCGGCGGGGGTTCGGCACAAGAAGACGTTCTCTGCCTTCACGTCGCAGTGGATGATCCCCTCGCCGTGCATGTGGTGCAGCGCCTCGGCCACCTGGAGGGCGATCTGCAGTGCCTGGTGGACCTTCATCCTGCCCACCCGACCCAGCCTGGAGTGGAGGGTCTCTCCTTTCAGGTACTCCATGACGATGAAGGAGCCCAGCTCATCGTCCACTCCGAAGTCGATGATCTGCACGATGTTGGGGTGGTCCAGCAGGCTCGCGGTCTTGGCCTCCCGTAGAAAGAGCTGCCGCACCCGCGGCAGGAGGGTCGGGTTGGCGTCGATTACCTTGAGGGCGAACTCCTTGTCCATGTGCACATGCCGGACCCGGTAGATCTCGGACATTCCCCCGGCCCCGAGCTTCTCCACGATGCGATAGCGGTGCCCCACCGGTGGGTTGGCATGGTCGGCGCGTCGGTTCCGGTCCAGGGCGCCGCCGTTCCAGACATCGGTTATGGCGCGGCGCCTGCCCAGGGGACCGGCGAGGCGCCCCCGGGGAGGCTCCTCGCCCACGAGCCAGTCGGGGTTGGATGGCGGTGGGAGGTCTCCTGGGGCTGCCGATGGGAGGACAGGGCTTGTCTGGGGGCCGGTGCTCTCCAGGCCGGAGTCCACCGCCTGCACCGTGCCCACCGATGAGATGCGGTCGCCATCGGGGATGGGATCCAGGGGCGCGGTCCGACGCAGTCGCCTCCTTCGGCGCAGTGGATGGCTGTCGTTGGCTGAGTCCCGTTCACTCATGAAGTGCCAGAAGCATAGCCTGCCCTGGGGGGCCAGACAAGGGCCCAGGGCATCGGCGGAACGGGCTCGTCGCTCCGCTCATAGGATCAGGCGGACTCCGCCGAGGGACTCGATTCGGTGAGGGAAGCGGTCCCCTGGTGTGGAGATGAACATGTAGTTGTGGGGCACCCCGAGGCGCTTGGAGAGGGCGTCGATGGTCTCCGGGGAGAACTCTCCCTTCACCGCCAGAAAGTCCACACGGAGCTCGGGGTACATTCGGTCAATCTCGGCCAGGTGCCTGGCCAGCGTCTCGGGGATGTCCTCCTCCTGCTCGTAGACGTGGACCACGATCAAGCGCTTGATCTGCTCGTTGGTGAGCACATAAAGCGCCGCCCGGTTGAGCTCCGAGAGGTTGTCACCCCGGGTGAAGTAGACGGCCGTCCGGTCTGTGATGCGGTGCAGCACGCGCTGTGTCCCCTCGTGCAGCGCGTGGCCCAGGGCGAGGACCCTGGTCACGCTGGCGTTGACAATGAACATGGTGGCCCGGAGGAGCTGAACCCGCGCGAACATCACGGCCACCACCGTAGCCATGACGGCGAAGTAGATGGAGAAGATGCGCACGTAGACCGGCTTCATGAGTATGTTGCCCACGAGGCCCAGCAGCACCGCGGTGAGCCCGAAGAGCACTGCCGGCCAGCTCGCCTTGACCGTCCTGGGGAGTCGCCCGCGCTTTATCTTGAGCAGCATGTTTCCCACCGCGAAAAGGGCCATGACAGAGAGGAAAGAGATGGTGTACACGCCGGCCAGGGTGGACACATCTCCCCGGGTAACCGCGAGGATGGAGACGGCCACCAGGAAGAAGGAGATGATGATGAAGTGGTTGGTGTGACGCCAGCGGTTCCTGGCGAGGAGGAACTGAGGGAGGCAGCGATCCAGAGACATCCGGCGCATGAGCCCGGTCACCCCCACGTAAGATGTGAGGACTGCCCCCGAGAGCACGAGGACGGCGTCGATGCTCACCCATATGCCCAGGAAGCGCCCCCAGGACCGGATCCCCATTTGGGCCAGGAGGTCTGGCGGAACCTTCTGTATCTGGGCCAGCGGGAGGAGCCCCAGGGAGAGCAGGCTGATGAGCGGGTTGAAGATGGCCACGGCGAGCCACATATTGCGAAGGGTCTTGGGGAAGACTCCCTGCCGCTGCTCCTCGATGAAGTTGGCCGAGCTCTCGAAGCCGCTGATGCCGAGCATGGCGGCCGCGAACCCGAAAAAGAGAGCGTGCATGAGCCCATTTGGGTTGGGGGCGCCCCAGTTGGCGGAGAGGATCTCCGGGTGCGCAGCGACCGTGATGATTGCGGCCACCGACAGGACGGTCAAGGTGAGCATGTGAAACAGGAAGATGGCAATGGCCACAACCGCGGACTCGCTGATGCCCACCACGTTCAGCAGGGCGAACACGGCCAGGAGCCCGATGGTGGCCCAGAACACCGGGAGGCCAGAGATGAGGTAGTGCGCGTAGTGCATCGCCTCTCCGGCGCTGATGACCGCTGTGGCCACGTAGGAGAGCAGCGTGAGCACGGCCGCGCCAGCAGCGGTGCGCTTGCTGGTGGTGTTGAGCAGCACCGTGTATGTGCCGCCGTTGAGGGGCAGCGCGCTGCCCACTTCGGCGTAGATCCTGCGGAAGAAGTAGAGCACCAGGGCGACGATACCCAGGGCTATGGGGGCGTACTTGCCGGCCTGGGCGGCGCACAGGGCCGATACGTACAGGCAGCTCGATGTGATGTCGTTGCCGCAGATGGCCGTGGCAGACCAGACCCCCAGCTTCTTCTTGGGACGGGGCTTGCGCCCCTTTGTGGCGTCCAGGTCCGCGATCTTGCCGGAGGTGCCCCACCCGGCGAAGTCCCAGGGCTTCCCCTCGGCTGGGAAGCCACGCTCGGCAGCGTCAGACACATTGCTCATGGTCGCCCTCGTGCATTGTTCGCGCCAGAGTGGCCAGCGGCCAGTGGCGCGCACCTGGTTCAGTCAGATGGTATCGCTGTGTCCGAAGGAGATGGCGCCTCAACCCTGGCCCAGGAGGGCCACCCGCCGCCCGGCCCAAGCGAGCACCCGCGGACCGTCGCACTTTTCGCTTGTTTTATCCGAAATGGCTCTGATATGACAGCCCACATTCATGGCGAGTGGTCTTTGTTGGGCCAGCGTGGGTTGGAGACCGATGGCGATGATCACGCACAGAAAAAACCAGGAGCACGGGGCAATGCGGGCGAAGATTGGCGAGTGGCGGTGGCAGGAAGATGAAGTGGCGGTGGCCGAGAGGAGGCTCTCCGAGCGCGTGCTGCTGGACTGCGAGGTGGACTACTCTTCGGAGGAGACCTTCCTCTTCGCGCAGGCGACGAACATCTCCGCCATGGGGATTTTTCTCCAGACGCGGGCCCCTGAGCCCGTGGGGACGCGCCTGAATCTTCGCTTCAGCCCCTCCCCTGTGGAGCCTCCCCTGGAGGTGGAAGGCGTGGTGCGCTGGGTGAACCCCTACCGCCCCGGCGACATCGACAACATCAACCCGGGGATGGGCATAGAGCTCACGTCCCTCACCGACACCCAGCGCGATCAGATAGTGGACCTGATTCAGCGCATCGCCTACCTGGCCTGAGCCCCTGAAAAGCTTGACGGGCGGGCCGATCATGTGAGCACCTGAGGGTGAGGTGACTCGACCGCATGTCTGTGCACGGTTCCACGGTGGCTGCGCTGCTCGGGGTTATTGTCCTGGCGACTGCCTCCTCCCCTCCAGTCCACGCCAGGCGACGCCACGCTCCCTGGCGCCTGCGAAAGATGCGCAACTTCCGAGACGCCGGCCTGCTCTCCGGGCTGGCCAGGGGCAGGGCCTTTCGCAGCGACGACCCGCGGTACAACCCCTTTGGCTCCTGTCGCCGTCTCCGCAGCGCGGGCATCAAGACCATTGTGAAGCTCAACGCCTTCCAGCACAGGGTGAGGTACGGCTTTCGGCCGTACTGGCGCAAGGGGCCCTGTGGCCTACGGGAGCTCGTGGTCTCGCTGCCATACGGGCGCTCCATGGGCTCCCACAGGCTGAACATCTACGCCATTGGGCGCAGGGATCTCTCGGCGGCTCGCATGAGGGTGGTGTACCACATGGAGCGGCAGCTCGGGCTCATGTTCAAGGAGCTGGCGCGGCTCAAGCCACACCAGCTCCCTCTGCTCATCCACTGCTCCCTGGGCAGGGATCGCGCCGGGGTCGTGCTGGCCCTGATGCAGCGGCTGGCCGGGGCCAGCCGCGCCGCCGTGGAGCGGGACTACCTCGCCTCCCGGGCCACCGTGGGCCATGTCAGCGTCAGGAGCCTGAGGCTGGTGCTCGGTCGAATGGGGTCGGTGCGCCGCTTCATGCGCCAGGCCCTGGGGCTCAACTACTGGGACCTCATGAGGATCCGGCGGATGCTGCGCCCCCGTCGTGTGTCTCCTCGGCCCGAGACCAGCTCGGCGCGGCGGGCTGCCGTGGGTGGCCCGTGATGTGCCGGGCTTTCACTCGACGGATCGCAAGGCTGGGGGTGCTGCTGGCGCTCCTGTGCGGTGGCTGCTCCGACCAGGACGCGGAGCCCGTCCGTCGCCTGTACTCGGTGGAGGATGGGGTCATGCGGGACCCTCGCGGGAACGCGCTTCTGCTGCGGGGCGTAAACTTCTCGGGCGCGGCGAAGGGGACCGAGGATCACCTCTTCCACTTCACCGACGAGGACGTGCAGATCCTGCTTCGGAGCGGCCTCAACTCGGTGAGGCTGTTGACCTTCTGGAAGGCGATCACCCCGGACGCCCCCGGCGTGGTGGACCCTGCATACCTCTCGGGCTTCCTGGACCAGGTGGAGCGCCTGGCAGAGGCCGGGCTCTACGTCGTGGTGGACATGCACCAGGATCTTTGGGGCGTCCCCTTCGCTCCCCACGGCGCGCCGGGCTGGGCCTGCCCTGACTCCATCACCCAGGGATACCAGGCGAGCGGCGCCTGGTGGACAAACTACGCCACCCCCCAGGTCACCGGCTGCTTCGACCTTTTTTGGGATGACGACGCGCTCCAGCAGGCATTCGCGGACGCCTGGGTGGCCATGGCCTCAGCCGTGTGCGGCCAGGAGCGGGTGGTGGGGTTCGACCTGCTGAACGAGCCCTATCCCGGCTCTGCGCTCTTCGACGCTGCCTGGGACAACCGGGTGCTCATGCCCTTTTACGAGCGGCTCATCCAGGCCATCGAGGCGGCATGTCCGGGCAGGCTCTACTTCGTGGAGCACTCGGCCGGCTTTGTCATCGGCCTGGCAGAGCCCCTGGTGGTGGAGCAGTCCCTCCGAGACCGCGTTGTGTACGCGGGGCACTTCTATCCCCAGGAGCTGCACGAGCCCACCGGCGGGGGATACGACGGAGACGCCGCTGCCCTCGCTCAGAAGGTCTGGAGGTACGTGGGAGCGCAGGTGGAGGCTGGCACTGCCGTGTGGGGGGGGGAGTACGGCGGCATGACAGACGCCAACGACTTCGCTGGCTACATTCGAGATCTCCACGCCATCTACGCTGAGCTAAACGTCTCCACGGCCCTGTGGGACTATGGCCGCTCAGACCGGGGCTTCCTCATGCTGGACTCCGAGGGCCTGCTCAAGCCCGGGTTCGAGGCGGTGTTTCTCACGCCCACCCCCACGCTGCTGCCCTCTCCTCCGGTGCAGAGGCCTCGCTGGGAGGATGGCGCCATCTCCATGGATGTCCAGTGCAGCGCCGGTCGCCAGGTGAAGGTGCTGGTCACCGCTCCCCACTGCCACTGCCAGGCCAGCGATGAGCTGCTGCTGGGTGCATTTTTCGTCAAGCCCCTTGGAGGAGGGAGCGCCTACCTCACTGCTGCCTGTCTCGCAGAGGGAGCGCTCACGGTGGACTGCGCCTGTTCGGCGCCATGACCGTCCCCTCGGCGACGTGCCTTTGGGGAGCTCTGTTGGCCCGGCTAGCTCGAGCGCGAGAGCTGGACCAGTCTATGGGGAGAGCTTCAACCACAGGTGGTGGCCCTTGCGTGCCACCACGCGGTCGGCCAGCGTGGCCCACTGCGCGGTGGCACGCGCTCGCAGAGGGCGGCTGCGCGGGTGCAGGCGAATGCTCTTGTAGCCCACCTGGTCCACCGGGCCCAGGGCAGCCTGCCACAGGGTGAGCAGAGGGCGCTCATCCAGGAGACAGCCGCAGCGACGGATCGTGTCCGGGAGGCGGTCCCGGAGCACCTCGCACAGGCGTGCCCGCGGAGTGCTTGCCAGCACGGCGCGCAGCCGTGTCATGTCCGCGCAGCCGGCCCTCTCCCAACGGCGCTCCTCGATCCGCAGGGCGCGCTGCCTCGCGGCCAGTCGGACCCGCGATGGAGCGCCCGGGCGGATGGGGGCGAAGGCGCGGAGGACCCTGGGCAGCGGGGGAGGGGGAGCAGCCGCCGCCTGCCGGGGAGCGAGGAGCAGGTGGACTCCGTCGAAGCCCGCCAGGGCCAGCAACGCCTGGAGCTGGACGAGCTGAAGCATGGGCACCGCTGGGTCGACGGCCAGGTGCGCCAGGCGGGGTCTGTGGCCCGTGCCGCCGCCAGGGAGCTGCCCCTTGGCGGTGAGGAGGACCAGGAGCGTCAGCCCGGAGGGGAGGTCGGGGGGGCGCCTGGCCACTGGCGTCCTGGGCGATCTCCCACCAGGCTCTGTGCTGTAAGATGAGCCTGCCCGGGGGGGGCGAGGGTTGGCCGCAGAGCCCCCGGGCGGAGGGTGCCAGCGCCTGGCCGCGCGGCTCCGCAGGTCCTGCAAGGCCATCCGAGCGGTGGGGATCGAGGCGCTCGTGCCGAGGGCTTTGCGCAGCACAGGCAGCATACGGGCTACAACGGGCGCCACCCCCAGGGACATGCTCGGGGGGATCCATGTTGGCGGCTTGGGCCAGTCTGGCGCCGGCTTTCCGTCCACGTACAGCCTGCGCGGCGTGAGCGTCAGCAGCACCCCCGGAGGGAGCCGAGAGACCGGCTTCACGTGGGCGCGTGCCAGCCTCAGGCCCCACCAGTGCGGTCCGGGCGACTGGAGGCCCTGGGCGTGAGCGGCGCACAGGTCCGCCAGCCAGCGGCGGTCCTCCCCAAGGCGCGACGCGTCGCAGCGCGGTGGCCGATCGGCCCTCCTTTTCTCGCGTCCCCGGCAGCTTGCGACCCCCAGGGTAAGCCCGCACACGAGCAGCGCACACGCGGAGAGCCCGCCCACCAGGAGCCCGGAGGGCGTCGGCTCTGAAGGAGGAGGGCATTCGGGCGAGGGATGCCTCGAGCCGGAGGGCGGTGAGGTTGTGCTGCGAGCCGCCATATGTTGGACTCTAGCTCCCCCTGCAGGAGTCGTCGAGGGGCATCACCTGGATGGGGGCGGGCGCGGTGCACGAGCCTGTCGATCCCTGATCGATAACCCCAATAATGCCCCCCCGTTGCCCCCGATTTTTCAGAGGATCATGATGGTTGTACAAGTAATACCGTCACCAACGGGGTGATGACCTGCCGGTCAGGCAGCGCAGCGGTGGGCCGAGCAGTGCTACGTGCCCAACGCATTGCCGTGTCGCCCAGGACAGCACCGTACACCTCTCCTTTCGGGTGTACCGCTGGCTTCGCTGCGGACACGCCTGTCCCACTGGGCGCAGCTGAGACGATGGCGCTCCCGACTCAGCCCTGAGCTGCGGCGGTTTCCTCAGCCTCCGAGGAAGGGGGGGGCGCCCGGTCCCAGGGGGATGCGGAGCAGGACCCACACGATGAGCAGCACGATCCAGACCCCCAGCAGCGCCAGGGAGTAGGGGAGCATGGTGGCGATCACCGTGCCGAGGCCCGCGTCCCGGCGGTACCGCTCCATGAACACCACCACCAGGGGGAAGAAGGACATCACCGGGGCGATGATGTTGGTGGTGGAGTCGCCAATGCGGTAGGTGGCCTGGATCAGCGCCGGCGAGTAGCCCAGGAGCATGAACATGGGGATGAACACCGGGGCCATGATGGCCCACTTGGCGCTGGCGCTGCCCATGAACAGGTTCATGAAGGCCGCCAGGATCACCAGCGCGATGAGCAGGGGGATCTCGCCGAGGCCCAGGGTCTGGAGGAAGGCGGCGCCCTTCACCGCGAGGATGAGGCCCAGGTTGGTCCACTTGAAGAAGGCCACGAACTGGGCGGCGAAAAAGCAGATCACCAGGTAGAGCCCTAGGCTCTTCATGGAGCCGGTCATCCCCTGGATGACGTCCCGGTCCGAGGTGAAGGTGCGGGCGCCCACGCCGTAGGCCACCCCCACGGACACGGCGCCCAGGAAGATGAGGGCCACGATGCCGGACATGAAGGGGGAGCGGAGCAGCGCGCCGGTCTGGGGATGGCGCAGGAAGCCCCACTCGGGCACCGTGCCCAGCAGGATCATCGCGGTGAAGGCCAGGCCGGTGATCCCGGCGAACCAGAGGCCGCGCCGCTCCGCCGCGGTGAGGGCCTTCAGACCGTCGTTCTTTCCGGTGTCGGCATCGGCATCGGCATCGGCATCGGCACCGGCACCGGCTTCGACCTCGTTGTACGGCCCCAACCGGGGCTCCACCACGTGATCGGTGATCCACGTCGCCACCCCGGCCACCAGCAGGGTGGAGGCGGCCATGAAGTAGTAGTTGGCGGTCGGGTTCACCACGGCGTCGGGCTTCACGATGCGTGCCGCCTCCTGGCTCAGGCCGGCCAGCAGCGGATCGATGGTGCCCAGCAGCAGGTTCGCGCTGAAGCCGGCCGACACGCCGGCGAACACCGCGGCGATGCCCGCGATGGGGTGCCGCCCGGCGGCCAGGAAGATCAGGCCGCCCATGGGCACGAGCACCACATAGCCCACGTCGCTGGCCAGGTTGGACACCACGCCGGCAAGCACGAGCACGAAGGTGAGCAGTTGCTTGGGCGCGGCGAGCACCAGCATCCGGAGGGTGGTGGAGATGAGCCCGCTCGCCTCGGCCACGCCGATGCCGAGCATGGCCACCAGCACCGTGCCCAGGGGCGCGAATCCGGTGAAGTTGTCCACCAGCTTCTCCAGGATTCGGTGCAGCCCCGCCACGGACAGCAGGTTCACCACCTGCACGGTCTTTCCGGTGCCCGGGTGCGTGGCTTCGAGCCCGGCCAGGCTCGCGATCCAGGAGACCACCAGGATGAGGAGCGCCATGAGCGCGAAGAGCGCCACCGGATGGGGCAGGGCGTTGCCCGCGCGCTCGATCCACCCGAGGGCGCGCCCCAGGCGGTTGGTGGAGGTCGTAGGTGTGGAGGGGCAGGCGTCGGGCATTGAGCTCCTGGCATCCGCTGGCTGGGTCGCGGAAGGCGCCGGCGGTCAAGGTAATATTGGTCGGGATCCGACAATGACCAGTCAGATCGCCGAGAACCGACCCGGGTGTATCACGCCCTGCCCGCGTGCACCACCTGTTCAGCGACGCGCAGCCCGTCCACGGCGGAACTTACGATGCCGCCCGCGTAGCCCGAGCCATCTCCGGCCGGGAAGAGCCCGGGGTGGGAGACGGACTGGCCATCATCAACGCCCAGGATGCGCAGCGGCGCCGAGGTGCGGCTCTCCACGCCCACGAGCACGGCCTCCCGGGTGACGAATCCCCGGAGCCGTCGGTCGAAGCGGGGCAGGGCGCTCCGGATTCCCTCGGTCACGAAGGGGGGCAGCAGGGTGGCCGGGTCGGCCTCGGTGACGCCGGGGCTACAGGAGGCGGTCACTGGGCCGGTGCCCTCGCCCGGGAAGGCGAGCAGGTTCTGGGCCGGCGCGCGGTAGTCGCTGCCGCTCGCGGCAAAGGCCGCCTCCTCGTAGCGGCGTTGCCTGCGCACGCCGGCCAGGGGATCGTCTCCCTCGAGATCATCGGTCCGCACCGTCACCACCAGGGCGGCGTTGGATCGGCCCCTTCCGCGGTCGGCGTGGCTCATGCTTGCAGAGCCGCGCGGGGGAGTCTAAAGTGATCGGCAGCGAGGTGTCCAATGGTGTTCAGGCTATCGATGACCGGTTGGGGATTCCGGGTGGCGCTGCTTTGGGCGGCGCTTTCTTGGGGTGGGCTGCAGTGGGTTGGGGGGTGTGCCACGGGGATTCCCACAGACGACCCTTGCGGCAACGGCGTGGTGGAGGAGGCGGAGGAGTGTGATGGAGCCGACCTGGGCGGAGCCACCTGCGAGTCGCTGGGAAGAGGCTCGGGCAGCCTGAGCTGTGACGATGAATGCCGGCTGGTCACCGACGAGTGCGCGGGCGGAACCTGCGGCAACGAGATCCTGGATCCCGGCGAGGCCTGCGACGGATCCAACCTGGGCGGGCGGAGCTGTCTCACGGAGTTTTTCACCGGTGGGGAGCTCGCCTGCGGCCCGGACTGCGAGCTGGACACGAGCGGCTGCAACAACGAGGCCTGCGGCAACGGCAGCATGAACCAGGGGGAGATGTGCGACGACGGAAACCACGACGACGGCGACGGCTGCGACGGAAGCTGCATGATCGAAGATGGCTGGCAGTGCGAGGGGGTCCCCTCGGTGTGCACCTCCGCCTGTGGCAACGGAGAGCTTGATCCCACCGAGGACTGCGATGGGGCCAACCTGGATGGTGCCACCTGCCAGACCTTGGGCTACGACTCCGGGCCCCTGGCCTGCAGCGCAAGCTGCCACTACGACACGAGCCTCTGCGTTGGAGCGCCACCCTGTGGCAACGGCGTGGTGGAGGGCAGCGAGCAGTGCGACGGGCCCAACCTAAACGGCGCTAGCTGCACCAGCCTGGGCTGGGACATGGGCGTTCTGAGCTGTGGCACGGACTGCAGCTACGACACGTCACTGTGCGCCTACCAGACCTGCGGCAACGGGGTCATCGACACCGGGGAGGAGTGCGACGGGGCCAACCTGGCCGGGGCCACATGCGTCTCCCAGGGCTTCCCGGGAGGCGGCTCTCTGGGGTGTACCTCGGGCTGCTCCTATGACACCTCCGGGTGCGTGTCGGTCACCTGTGGCAACGGGGTCATCGACACCGGGGAGGAGTGCGACGGGGCCAACATGGCCGGTCAGACCTGCGAGAGCCGTGGCTTCTCCGGCGGCACGCTGGTCTGCTCTGGGAGCTGCACCCTGGACGAGAGCGGCTGTATCTCCACCGCGGTCTGTGGCAACGGTAATGTGGAGGCTGGCGAGGAGTGCGACGACGGCAACACCGGCGGCGGTGACGGGTGCAGCTCCACGTGCCAGTGGGAGCAGCAGTGCAGCGCGGACTACTCCATCTCCTGCAACGGCTCGGTCTCCGGGACCATCGGCCTATTCCGCTTTGACAACGACATCGACTACATGACCTCCTGCTCCACCATGGCTGCCACGGGTCCGGAGGACATCTTCGCCTTCGTGGCTCCAGGGACCGGGCTCGCCTCCGTGAACCTGGACGTGGTCCAGGACGGCTTTCTCCCCGACGACCTGGACATCTACGTCCTGGGGGGCGCCTGCAACGACCAGCTCTGCCTGGGGTCGTCCACTGCCACGGGCGACGACTACCTGACCTTCCAGGTGACCTCTGGGAGAACCTACTACCTGGTGGTGGAGATGTACGCCCTTGGCTTCCCCCCACAGGGGGACTACACGTTGACCCTGAGCTGCCCCTAGCCGGACCGGGCCTCGTCCCGGACCGTTATCTTCACGCGGACACCCAGGAAGGCCTGACGGGCGGCCATTATCTCGTCGCGGATGAGCTCCAGGGATTGGGCTCTCTGCCCGGGCCTGAAGGGGAGGCGGACAACCGTGTCGAATGGGCCGCCCTCGGGGGCATGACCGCTCCATCCCAGCAGCTCGGCTGCGCGGTCCGGGACCGGGTGGAGCCACATGGGGAAGGGCGTGACCGGGAGCTGGTTCAGCAGCTCGTCGAGACCCACACCCCTGGATCCCAGGTGAACCGGCAGGCTGCGGGTCTGCAGGGGGCGCTCCGGGGTGAGCTCCCTGTCCAAAACGGCCTGCTCGGCAGCGGTGAGGAGCCCCCGCAGCGCGTCGCCGTCGGCCCTGGCCAGCGCGGCGCAGAGCTGCTTCACGCGGGGGGACCCCAGCTCCACGCTGAGGCGTCCCCCACCGGGTGTGTTGGCAAGGATCTGCGGGCTGTCTGTGAGAAAGAGGACGCACTTGAAGCCGATCCCCTGACCGCCCATGGGGCGGATGGCTCCCTGCACGAGCGGACGAAAGCCACCGCCCGCCAGGCGGTGGGCCTTTGGGGACCGGCACAGCCCTGTGAGCGATTCGAAGCCCGACCTGGTCAGCCTGGCGCCGTCGTTGGCCACCGTCAGGGCGTCCGGCTCCAGCAGAACCAGCAGGCGCATCCCAGGGGCGGGGGAGGAGACCATGGCGTCGCGGGCGTTCTGAAAGAGCTCCCCCATCACCCGCTCCCCGGTGGTCTGGCGCGCGGTGTCCTCGGCGAAGCGCAGCCCCGTGAGCATGTGAGGCGGCGTGTCCAGAAGGTCCACCAGGGTGTTTCGGAAGACCTCCTCCTCGTCGGGGGGAGCCTCACCCAGGGGCGGGATGGAGCTGGCCGGGCTGTCCTTGGATGAGAGCACTGGTGGGGCCCGTTCAGGGGGCGTTGGATGCCTGGAGCCCGGTGACGACCTGGTTGATGGGGAGCACCGAGCAGGTGGCGCCGTTCCAGGTTACCGTGGCCACCTTCCAAAAGTCGTTGCCCCAGCTATTGGCCGTGTTGCCGTTCAATGTCATGGGGCCAGCCTCAAAGACCGGGTTGATGCTGATGGTCCCGCAGTAGATCTTGACGTACACGTCCGAGGGGCCCTGGCCGGCGTCGCTGAAGTAGTGTACGCCCACCTTGTACTGGTGCCCGATAACCGGCTCGTCTATGTTGATGTTCTCCGGTCCAAAGCCATTCGTGTCGTCGATGTCCAGGCGCGGATCGTCGCCGGGGAAGCCGGGCACATCCCAGTGGAGAGCTGCGCCAGCGCTGGCCACGCAGTTGCTGTAGTAGCAGTCCCCCTGCTGATCGAACCAGGCCGGGGAGGAGGGGTGCAGCAGGTGGAGATCCACGTCTGTGATGTCCATGGGGTCCTCCGGCGGGTTCCAGAATATCTCCACCCGGAGCCCCTCGCCCAGGGCAAAGATGGTCAGCTCGCAGGAGTCGGTCATTCCGTCGTCATCCTCCACCGTGAGACGCATGAGGTAGGTGCCCACGAGGTCGGGCGTGAAGGTCACCGACTGGGATGACGCCGGAGCTGGCGCCGCCGCGCTGGAGCCGTCGGGCTGGTCGAGCATCTGCCAGTGCCAGGAGACGATGGATCCGTCGTCCTCCCCATCCCCACTCCAGCCAATCTGCACCAGCGGGACCGTGTCCATGTCTGCCGGGCAGATGGCCGTGGGGCCAGTGGGAGTGGTGGTGATCGTGAACTGGCACCAGTTGGTGAGCCCCATGTCGTCCTCCACGGTGAGCCGAATGGTGTACATGCCCACGCGCAGCGCTTCAAAGGTGGTGCTCTGGGTGTTGGTGGGGGCGAGCTCTGGATCCGTGTCGGTGTTGTGGGAGATCACCTCCCATGTCCAGCCAACGATGGTGCCATCGTCCTCACCGGCTCCGACCAGGGCTACCGGGGTTCGGGTGGGGACCTGCATGTCATCGGGGCAGATGGCCAGTGGCGGGTTGATACGGGAGAGCACGGTGGTCTCGCAGCTATCAATCAGACCTCCACCGTCCACCACCGTAAGCCTCAACGAGAAGTCGCCCACCATGTCCGGGTCGAAGGAGGTGGTCTGGCTGTTGACCGGGTCCGGGGCCGCCGAGCTGCCCGGAGGAGCTGCCACCACCTGCCAGATCCAGCCCACGATGCCGTGGTCGTCGTCGCCATCACCCTCCAGGAGCACCGGCCGGCCTGGCATTGTGGTGATCTGCTCCGGGCAGAAGGCAGCAGGAGGGTCGTTTACCGAGCTGTTGTTCTGGTTGGAGTTGTAGTTCTGGTTGTCGTTGAGGTTGCCGTTATGATTGTTGTTCGAGCTGTTGTTGTCGCCCTGGAAGAACGAGCCCAGGGGGCGGGCGCACCCAACCATGCCTAGTGCCAGGACTGGTAGCAGGATCAGGTGCTTTGGTATCTGCTCGATGGTCATGGCGAACCTCCTGGAGCCTCGGCCCGTGATCAATACATATCACAGCGCCTCCAGGTGAGCCACCCGGGGAGGCGGGGCGACTGGATCACCCCACCCAAAAGCCTGCTGTCTCTGCGGCTCAGATTCCGCCGCCGTTTTCGAACTGCTCGTACTGGACCCTGGCCTGGGTGACCCGCCCCCCCGGGGCCACGTCGTGGGTGAGCCAGACGTTGCCGCCCACCACGGCGCCCTTGCCGATGGTGATGCGACCCAATATGGTGGCGCCTCCGTAGATCACCACGTCGTCCTCGACAATGGGATGTCTGGGCACACCCTTCACCGGCTGGCCGTGCTCGTCCACGGGGATGCGCTTGGCGCCCAGGGTCACCCCCTGGTACAGCTTCACGCGGTCACCGATTATGGTGGTCTCGCCGATGACGACGCCGGTGCCGTGGTCGATGAAGAAGCGATCGCCGATGGTGGCCCCTGGGTGGATGTCGATACCGGTGACGGAGTGGGCGTGCTCGGTCATCATGCGCGGGATGAGCGGCACGCCCAGCTCCCAGAGGCTGTGGGCCAGGCGGTAGTTGGTGATGGCCAGCAGCCCTGGGTAGCAGAACACTGCCTCGTCCGCGCTGTGGGCAGCGGGATCTCCGGCGTAGGTGGCCGCGGCGTCCAGGGTGAGCTTGCGCTTGACCGATGGGAGGAGGTGCAAGAAGTCCCGGGTCTTGGTGGTGGCCCGGGCCGAGCAGTCGTCGCAGCTTCCCGAGCCGTCCTGGGCGCAGATAAAGCAGTAGCCGCGGCGGACCTGCTCCTGCAGCAGGCGCTGGACGCGGTCCAGGGTGGAGCCGATGTGGAAGCCCATGGAGGCCGCCGAGAGCTCCGATGTCCCCCAGTAGCCCGGGAACATGACCGACCGCAGCTCCGTGACGATACGGATGATCTCGTCCCGAGAGGGGAGCGGCTCCCGTCGGGGCCCCTTGAGCACTCCCGCCATGGAGGGTGTGCAGGCGGTGCTCAGCTCCTGCACCAGCCTCTCCAGGCCACCGTTGACAGCGCCAGCGCTGCTCGTACGCTGGCTCGCCACGGTCCTGAGAGGCGCTGTCTCATCGGGCTCGGGCTCTGAGGTCCTTTGGCAGGACACCTCCCCCTCTCCGACAGTGCTTGCAGTGTCCGATTCCTCAGGCATCGGGCTCCTCGAACAGCCAGGTGGAGAGATAGCGCTCCCCCGTGTCACAGGCCACGGTGACGATGCGCTTGCCCTTGTTCTCGGGGCGGTTGGCCACCTGGACAGCGGCGTGCACGTTTCCGCCCGAGGAGATCCCCACCAGCACTCCCTCCTCCTCGGCCAGGCGCCGGGCCATGGCGCCAGCGTCCTCGTGGGTGATCTGGATGACCTCGTCCACCACATCCGGGTCGTAGACCTCTGGCACGAACCCAGCCCCGATCCCCTGGATCTTGTGGGGGCCGGGGCTGCCACCGGAGAGCACCGGGGAGCCCACGGGCTCAACAGCGATGGCCTGGAGCTCGGGGTTGCGCTTCTTGATCACGCTGCTTACACCGGTGATGGTTCCACCGGTGCCGACGCCCGCCACGAGGATGTCCACCTTGCCGTCCGTGGCGTCCCAGATCTCCTCTGCGGTGGTGGCGCGATGCACAGCCGGGTTGGCCGGGTTGGCGAACTGCTGCAGGACGATGGCCCCCTCCTGCTCCTCGGCCAGCTCCCGTGCCTTGGCGATGGCGCCGTTCATGCCCTTGGAGCCCTCGGTCAGCACCAGCTCCGCGCCGAAGATCTTGAGGAGCCGCCGCCTCTCGAGGCTCATGGTGTCGGGCATGGTCAGGATGAGGTGGTACCCCTTGGAGGCACAGATGAACGCCAGGGCGATGCCGGTGTTGCCGCTCGTGGGCTCGATGATAGTGGTGCCTTCCTTGATCTTTCCTTCCCGCTCGGCGGCCTCGATCATCGCCAGGCCGATGCGGTCCTTGACGCTGGAGCAGGGGTTGAAGGACTCCATCTTGAGGAGGATCTCGGCGCCCGTCTTGGCACCGATGCGTCCTAGCTTCAGAAGTGGGGTGTTGCCTATGAGGCTCGTAATGGAAGGGGCGATGTTGGCCATGTCATTAGACTCCCGTGGGTGTGAAAGGATCACGATGCTATCGCTATCGTTTCGGTAGGATAATAACTGGGTTGCTCAAGTCAACGATTATTGCTGTCCCCCCCAGGAGCGGCTGCCCTGGTCCACGGGTGAAGGTGCCTGGCCACCAGAGCGCTCTGACCGGCGACCTCGTTTGTTGGGCACACAAATTGCTTGTCTCCTGTGGAGCGGAGGGACTTGTCTCAGGTCCCGGGTTCTTGTCTCATGTAGAGACGGATGTCTCGCCATTGGTGAGGCTGCTGTCTCATCTCGAAGGAGGAACGAAGATGGCTGATCATGAGAGCGCGGTTCTGAAGGCGATGAAGGCTGCTGGAAAGCCGGTGCGTCCTGGCGACCTGGCCAAGGAGCTGGGCCTGGAGTCCAAGGATGTCTCCAAGGCCGTTCAGGCCCTCAAGAAGCAGGGCAAGGTTCAGTCGCCCAAGCGCTGCTACTGGGAGCCCGCCTAGCCCAGGTGGGTCGCCGGGCGCTCGGAGCCCGGCGGCCATGGCGCAGGCCTTGAACGCCGGGCCAGCGCAGCGCGCGATCTATCCCCTGCCAGCGGCCCGCTTCACGGGCGCATCAGAGCTCAGAGCAGCTCGGCGATTGCGGCCGCCACCCAGTCGCGGTGGAACCTCTCGACCGCGTACCGGCTGGCTTCAGAGCGCAGCACGGAGAGGCTTGTCGTTTCCTCGTCTGTGGCGAGGGGACGACCTCCTGCCAGGTGGCGGATCCTTTCCATGACAGAGGGAAGATCCGGCGAGATCCAGTCGGTGGGGTAGATCTGGCTGGCTCCTGGCCACCCCAGCACCGCGGGCAGCGCGCCGGATGTGGCCCCCTCGGCCACGGCCAGGTGGAAGCTCTCGTGCTCGCTGAGTGAGAGCACGAAGCCGATCTTGCGCAGCCAGGCGCCCACGTCCGGTCCCGGGGGGTCGAAGACAACCGAGTGCGTCAGAAGCGGTGAGCGGCGAACCCGCTCGAAGGCCCTCTCAAAGTAGGCGCGCTCCTCTGCCCGCTTCCAGAGCCAGCCCAGGTCCCAGGGCATCTGGCTCTTGACGAAGAGGGTGAAGGAAGGCTCCCGGGCGCGCAGCTCCTCCAGCAGGTCGAGGGCGCGATCAAAGCCCTTCTGCGCGGGGCAGATGCCGAGCATCCCCAGGTTGAAGCGGGAGCCGCGGAGCTTGGGTCGGGCGAGGTCAACCGGGTCGACGCCGTTGGGGATGACGCAGAGCTTGTCTCGAGGCCACCCGAGCTTTGCCACGGCCTGATCCCGCATGTGGGCGCCCACGAAGATGATCCGCGAGACGTTGTCCGTGAGGACCCTCGCCGGGTAGCCGCCCCGGAGCTCCTGGGCGTGGAAGCGAATCACCAGGCGCTGGTGGGGTGCGAGCACCTGGCTGTACCAGACAGCGTTGCCCAGGCACCACTCGCACAGCACCGTGTCCGCCCGTTCGAGGAGCTCGCGGCTCTGCGCCTCGTCGTGATCGTCGTGGCCTTTCCAGCGGTCCACGAGCAGGTGGTGTCCCATCCGGCCGAGGTTGTCCATGATCGCGGAGATGAACTTCAGGTCGTGCCCGGCCACGAGGACGGTCCTGGGGCGTCCGGCGGGAGCGTCGCGCGCGGGCGCGAGATGTCCTGCGCCGCCCGGGGTCGCTCTCGGCAACTGCCCTCCGGCATTGCCCGGCGCGCCCCCCTGCAGCCTCAGCAGCAGCGGACGGAGCTGGCGTTGGAGGACCTCCCCGAAGAGGTGCTCCTGGCAGCTCGAGCGCAGGCTCTGGGCCGCCTCTGCAATGAGCGCGGGCTCCTGGGCCAGGTGACGGAGGAGCCCGGCCACCTCGTCGAGGCTGTCGGCAAAAAGCGGATATCCCCCGCCCAGAAGCTGCTCGTGGATCTCGTTTCTGCACAAGATGGCCGGTACTCCCGCGGCGCCGTACTCCAGCAGCTTGGTGGACAGCTCCAAGCTCTCGTTGATCTGAGGCAGCCTCCATGCCCAGGCCACGTCCATCTGCGGGAGGCGGTCCAGCAGCGCCTGTCGCGGGGTGGCCCGATGCCACCGCAGGCCCTGAGTTGTCTCCAGGGCGCTCCGCATCCGGGAGGCAAAGCTCGGCGAGCCCTTTGGGTTGTGAATCTTGTCTCCAAAGACGTGGAGCTCCAGGTCGGGGTCTTGGCGCCGGTGCTCCTTGAAGAGGCGCACCATCTCCAGGGTCGCCCAGGCCGGCGCGAACTTGCCCGCGTAGACCATGCGGCGGAGGGATGCTCTGTGGAGCGGGCGGGGCTCCACCCGCGGCGCAGGGATCATCGGGGGCAGGAGGGCTGTCTTGCGGCAGACCTGAGGCACGAGCCCTTCTAGGAAGCATCGGAGCTCCTCGGTCTGGCAGAGCACGAACATGGAGGCCTCGGCAATCTCCCCGAGGGCGGCTGCCGTCCGTGGGTCCATGGCCTCGCGGCTCTGGGGGATGTCCGTGACGTAGGTCCACAGCCGGCCCCGGATCTGCGCTCGCCCGGCGGCCTCCTGGGCCAGGTGAAAGCCGCGCAAGATGATGGCGTCGAAGGGGCGCGCCCTGTCCAGCGCCTCGATCTGGTCCAGCGCCCTGGCCGGGCTGGTGTGGGGCTTGCCCTCCTGTGGTGGGTGAACCGTCACCCGGGGCAGCTCCTCCAGGGGACCGGAGAGGACCCTTCGTCTCGGGGGGGCCTTGAGAAAGAGGCAGACCTGGCTGTCGGCTCCGCTGAGGGTCTCCACCAGGGAGGCCAGCCACACGGCGGACCCGTCCACCAGGTTCAGGTCGATGTCACCGTAGACGGCGAGCCTGATCATCGTACGCCAAAAAGCAGCGCCCCTTCTTGGCGCAGTCGGTGGAGGTGGTCTGCGTCGGCGCTCGGGGGCCAGCCAGTGGAGCAGAGAAGCGACCTGTCCACCAGGAGAGCGCCCGGGGCCAGGGTGTCCGTGTAGGTCTGCTCGATGCGTCCCTCCGGTCGGGTCTCCACAAGGGTTCCAATGACCGAAGCCCTGGTGTACTGGGTTGCGTGGGCCAGGTCCGCCAGCAGGTGGCGGTCGTCGGGGAGGTCCCCCGTGGAGAGGAGCACCCACGGCTCCTTGGCCAGTGCGGCCAGCTCCCGGGATGCGCCGGCTCCCGCAGTGTCCAGCTTCACCGCGCGCCCACGGACCTGGGTGGCTGGTCCGTCTGGGGCCAGCCTCTGTTGCAGCTCCTGGCGCAGCTCATCCACCTCCGACCCACTGGCCGAGCCCAGCAGGATCTCCGTGACCGGAGCTCCCACCTGGCTCAGCACCCAGTCCAGGAGGTGCGAGGTAGAGCCCCTGGAGGTGGAGACGGCGGCCACGGTGACGGCCGGCTTGGCAGAGAGCCCCGGGCAGAGGTCCAGCGCGTCCGCGATGACACGCAGGCGGTCTGCGTAGGTGTGAGCCGCCATCACGAAGCGCACACCGCGACGGGAGCGCTCGCTCCAGGCGCCGGGGTCAGACAGCAGGGAGCCCATGGCCTCGCTCGCCTCCTGGGCGCTTTCGACCGTGAGGACCAGGTCGCCGAAGGTCGACTCTATGGCCAGTGACGGCGTGCTCACCACTGGCGTGCCCGAGGCCAGCAGCTCGAAGACTCTGCGGGACATCATGGTGGGGGAGCTGACGACCGAGTTGACGTTCAGGAAGATCCTGTGCTGCTTGTAGACCCGTGAGAGATCCTCGTAGGGCAGGCGACCCCTGATGTGGGCGCCAAACCGCTCGGGGAACTGGAACTCCGGGGCCTCGGACCCTAGGTTGCGATCATAGATCACCAGGCCGTGCGCCACGGCGGCGTCCAGGAGCATCTCCTGCTGGGCGCGCCTGTCGGGGTGGCGGTTGCCGTAGTAGGAGCCAGCGAAGCAGGGCTCTGGGGCGCGCTCGCCTGCGAACACGGGGTTGTGCAGCAGCGGCTGGGCCGCGAAGGGGAGCGTGCGCACCTTCTTGATGCGCGAGGCGGGCAGCGCCTCGTATCGCTCGGTGACGTTCGAGTCGGTGGTGAGCACCACGTCGAAGAGGACGGCCGCGTGCTTGAACTTGTCGAAGTGGACAGGGTCCTCCTTGTTCCAAAACACCGTGGGGATGCCCTGCTCGTTGCACCAGCGAAGCAGCTCGGCCAGCCCGTCAGCGTCCGGGTGGTTGTAGCGCCCCACCTTGTACT
>JAJRWW010000460.1 GCA_024276595.1 Myxococcota bacterium | reverse complement strand
GATTTCACCCTGTCCAAAGCAGCTACATTGTATTATTCTCTCTTGTTTGGAAGCTTGCCTCTTTGCTGGGCACAGCCTCTGCTCGCCAGGGCTCTGGTCGCACGGTTTTGAAGAACACGGGCCGAGCCGGCTCGTGCAGTGGTTTTTCCAGG
The DNA here is from genome assembly GCA_024276595.1 of Myxococcota bacterium. Classification (GTDB taxonomy): domain Bacteria; phylum Myxococcota_A; class Polyangia; order HGW-17; family JAJRWW01; genus JAJRWW01. Next base: position 2,521 of record JAJRWW010000460.1, on the reverse strand, counting down.
CCGTGTGGGCACGGCTTCCGACGACAGAGAGGATACGAGGCGCTGGTTGGCCGCTAGAAAAGTACACGGATTACTGTCCCTTGTCGTTGGTGGTACGCCCGCCGAGAGCGGCCTGCTGCGAGATGTGATGACCGGGCGCGGGCACCAGGTGACGACCCTCCCAGACCCGGAGGACATCTCCTCGTGCCTGGACCGCGAGCCCTTCCAGCTCGTGGTCGTGGACTGGGCCGTGCCCACCGAGGCAGCCGCTGTCTGCAAGAAGATCCGCGACCATTTCCAGGGAAGCAGCGCGGTCATCTTGGCCCTGTGCGCCCTGGATGCGGCCAGCGCCCCGGACGAGATGCTCGATGCTGGCGTAAACGACTTCGTGGCTCGCCCCCTCGAGGCCAGGGCCCTCTCGGCGCGCCTGGCCTTCCTGGAGCAGTGGGCCCACAACCTCATGGAGCGGATCTGGGCAGAGGAGGCCCTTCGGGAGAGCGAGGAGGAGTTCCGGGACCTCTTCGAGTCCTCACCCATCGGCATCTATCAGTCCACGCCGGACGGACGAATCCTCATGGCCAACCCACGGATGGCACAGATGCTTGGCTACAGCTCCTTCGAAGAGATGGCCACCGTGGACCTGGAGGCGGGGAGGTTCTGGCCTTCCTACCCGCGTCTCCGCTTCAAGAAGCAGCTCGAGCGAATGGGGGAGATCCGCGGCTTCGAGGCGGCCTGGACCCGTCGCGACGGAAAGACGCTCTTCGTTCGGGAGAACGCCAGGGTCGTGAGGGACGCCACCGGCAACATCCTGTACTACACAGGCGCGGTCGAGGACATCACCGAGCAGAAGCGCGCCGAGGAGGCTCTTCGGGAGAGCGAGCAACGCTACGCCCTTACCATGAACGGCGCCAGGGACGGCCTCTGGGAGTGGGACCTGTCCTCAGACAGGATGCACCTCTCTCCTCGCTGGAGGGAGCTGTTGGGTTTTCTGGAGGAGGAGGATCCCGCCGCCCCGGAGAGCTGGCTCGATCTCGTCCACCCCGAGGACCTGGACTCCCTGCGGGCAGAGCTCGCCTCCCACCTCGACGGGCTGACTCCCCATTTCGAGCACGAGCACCGCATGCGGCATGCGGACGGCGCCTGGCGCTGGATGCTCACCAGGGGTCTCGCCGTGCGCGACGACGATGGCGTGCCCTACCGCATGGCCGGCTCCCAGTCCGACATCACCGAGCGGAGGCGCGCTGAAGAGGAGCTGCTACACCACGCCCTGCACGACCGCCTCACGGGCCTGCCCAACCGGGCGCTGCTCATGGACCGGCTCCGGCGTGCCACGGCCATGGCCAACCGGCGCCCCGACTACAACATCGGCCTCATCTTCCTGGACCTGGACCGCTTCAAGCTTGTCAATGAGAGCCTGGGCCACGACCTGGGCGAGAAGATCCTCGTGCAGGTGGCTCAGCGCCTGGAGGCATCCCTGCCCCACGGCGACACGGTCGCCAGGGTTGGCGGCGACAAGTTCGCCCTGCTGCTCGAAAGCGTGGAGTCAGTGGAGCAAGCGAGCGAAACAGCCGAGACCATTGGGGCCGAGCTCACGCAGGCCTTCTCGGTGGGCCACAGCGACGTCTTCCTGACCGCCTCCATGGGGATCGCGTTCTCCTCCCAGGGCTACGACCGGGCGGCGGACCTGATGCGCGACGCAGAGGTGGCCATGTACCGCGCCAAGTCCATGGGTCGAGCCTGCCACGTGGTCTTTGCCCCCCCCATGAGAGAGCGCGCCGTGGCCTGGATGCAGATTGAGAGCTACCTCCGACACGCTGTGGAGCGCGAGGAGCTGCGCCTCTACTATCAGCCAATCATCTCCCTTGCCTCGGGGGGGATAGTCGGCTTCGAGGCGCTGCTGCGCTGGCAGCACCCGGAGCTGGGCCTGGTCCCTCCCTCGAAGTTCGTGCACATCGCAGAGGAGACGGGTCTCATCGTGCCCATCGGCAAGTGGGTCCTCAGGGAGGCGTGCCTCCAGCTCCAGCGCTGGCGAGAGACCTTCTCCGACCACAGGAACTTGACCATCAATGTCAACCTCTCTGCCCGACAGTTTGGCCAGCAGAACCTGGTGCAACAGGTGGAAGAGGTGCTCAGCGAGAGCGACATCAACCCCCGCGCCCTGAAGCTGGAGATCACCGAGTCCGTGCTCATGGACGACCGCAACACCGCAATGAAGGCCCTTCGGCAGCTCAAGGAGCTGAACGTTCAGCTCTCCATTGACGACTTCGGAACAGGCTACAGCTCCTTCAGCCACCTGGAGCTCTTCCCAGTGGACTCACTGAAGATCGACCGTGGCTTCATCAATCGCATGGGCACCGACGGCGAGAACGCAGAGATAGTGGACACCATCGTAGCTCTGGGGCGCACCCTGGGCCTCACGGTGGTGGCCGAAGGGGTCGAGACGGCAGGCCAGCTCAACCAGCTCCGTGCCAGCTCCTGCGAGCTGGCGCAGGGCTTCTTCTTTGCCGAGCCCATGCGCCACGAGGATGTGGACGCCATCCTG
>JAJRWW010000459.1 GCA_024276595.1 Myxococcota bacterium | reverse complement strand
GAGACCAGCGCCCGCAAGCCCCCCGTGAGCCCTGGGCTAGATGTCCTCTGCCGTCTTGAGCATTTCTGGTATGAAGTCCAGGCGATACTCAATCAGGCTCTTGTGAACTGGCTTGACGCGACCACCCAGAAACTCCCCCTCCGGGGTGAGCAGCGCGCCCTCGATGTTGTCCCCATCGAAGTCGAAGACCTTCTTTTTCAGATATCCCCTGGACTGTGCCACGGCGACCCCCGCCGTCCCTGCAGTCAGGGAGATCGCCACCAGGGCTCCTAGGATCTTCTTCCACATCGCTGACCTCCTGCGGCGCCGTGGGAGCAAGGTGCCCTCATCCACGCCGAGAACCTGTCCTCTTGACTGATCTTGCCCGGCCCATTGTAACCGACCTCGGGCCTGGTTTTCCAGCGGTAACTTCGCCCTACATTCCCCTGGGCATACCAGCGGGCATGCCCATGGGAGGCGGAGTGGCCGATCGACGCCTGGCCGCCGCATCCCGTCGCCGCCTCGCGGCGTCCTCCATCCTCTTCATCTTGGCCTCCACCTTGCGCTGGTAGGCGATCTCGGCGATCTGCTCCCGAACCTCCTTGCGCACCTTACGCTTGGTGTACTTCGTGGGCTTGGCCAGGTAGGCCTTGTACCACCTCTCCGCCTTGTCCTTGTCGTTCACGTAGTCCATGTACAGGTGGGCCAGGTTGAAGATGGCGTCGGTGTAGTTGGGGTCGATGGAGAGCGCCTTCTTGTACTGCGCCGCGGCCTTCTTGTAGAACTCGTCTCGCCTCATGGGGGGGACCGTGGAGGCGAGCCCACGGAGCGCAACACCCAGACCGACGATGGCGTCCACCCGCCTGGGCTGCTGCTTGAGCACCCTGCTGAAGCTGTCAAAGGCGATCTTGTAGCCGCGGAACCCCAGCGCGATGGCCGCCCGGTTCATGTGGCTCTCGATGTTGTTGGCGTCACACTTGAGCGCCGCCTCGAAGCGGTACATGGCCTCCACCAGGCGCTGATCTCTCAGGAGAATCATTCCGGTGAGGTTCCGAAGCTGAGCCGCCGCCAGGTCGAAGTCTGTGGGGGACTCGGGGGACTTGCAGTACTTGCCCTTGACCATGGGCTTTTTGAAGACCTTGAGTGCCTCCTTGAGCACGAGCTTGGCCAGCATCAGCTTGGAGCGGTGCCTGCGCTTCTTCGACTGCTGGAAGTACAGGAGCGAGAGCAGGGTGTAGGCCTTGAGGTTCAGCACCGCGGACCTGACATCCTTGCCGGCTGAGGACCGCGCCAGCACCATCCTCAGGTGAGCCTCGGCGATGTCGAAGGCGGTCTTGGACTCGAACTTGAGCCGCCTCCAAAAGCGCCTGAGCACCTCTGGCGCAGGCTCTCCTCGCCTCGCCTTTCGCTCGAAGATGACCGCCAGGTTGTAGTTGGCGTCGATGTTTTGGGGTCTGGCCAGGAACGCCTGGAGAAAGGTCTGGTAGGCGGCGTCCGTGTTCCCCTCGCGCGCTGCCATCTCGGCCAGGTTAACCTTGGCCGGCGCATAGGTCGGCACCGCGCCGAGGGCGGCCTGGTAGGCCTCCTTGGCCTTGGCGTCCATCCTGCACTTGGAGTAGGCGACCCCCTGGTTGAACCGGGCGCGCGCCACAGCGCGCTTCTCCCCGGACACCTTGCGCGCCACCTTGGCGAAGGCGTCGGCAGCCTTCTCACAGTCGGACGTGGTCCACTTGCCACCGCGATGCTTGGCAGCCTCGATGATGGCCTTGACGTCCTGCTCCACCTTCTTGAAGGCCTTCTTGGCCTTCTTGGAGAGCTTCCGCTCGGGCTTCTTCCTGGCGAAGACACCACCTCCACCGGCGCCCCCGGCTCCGTCACCACCAGAGGCGTTGTCAGAGCCCGGCGTGGTCTTGCCACCCTTGCCACTGCAGCCCAGCGCCAGCGCAAAGGAGCCGGCGACCATCAGAATAACAAAGCGTTTTCTCATCGCTCGCCTCCTTTCCTAGTTGTCACCGAACTTGAAGTCGGCCTTGTCGATGGACGTGGACAGGTAGCCCGGCTTTGCACGGAGCTCGTTGGCCAGGGGATACCTGTCGGGCTCCAGCCGGTTGATCTCTCGCTCGCACAGGCGAGACCACTCGTTGAACCAGCGCAGCTTCTTCGACAGGGCAAGGCAGATCTTGTATCCCCCCTGGGCCTTGGCGAGGAGCGGGTTGGCCACCTTCTCCATCTGCGCCTTGTAGGCATCCCTGGCGGCGAAGCCCACCAGGAACTTGGGCACGGGTGCGTTGAGGAGAAGCTCGGCGAAGTTGTGGAAGATCATCCCTGCCCGGGCCACGGCGGCGATGGACCAGTGGGCGTCACCGCGCTTTTTCCCCGCGATCTTCACGCGCACCGAGGTGATCACCGACATGAACGCCTTCACGAGCTGGGCGCCCTTTTTCATCTTGGCGGTGAGCCACTTGGTGAAGCGCTTCACCGAGCGCTTGGCCTTGCGCGGGTTTCTCGGGTTGAAGTCCAGGCGCCTGGGCAGGCTCAGCTTCAGGTAGTCCTCGAACTGGAACTCCGCCTTCATGAAGGCCGCCCAGGCCGCGTAGTGCCTGGCGTTGTTGATCTTGGCCATGCGGTCTGGATCGTTTTTCGGGATCTTCAGCAGGGCGCGCCCCTTGGCCCAGACCCTGAGCGCCTTGGCGAAGTAGCGCTTGGCAGTGCGCACGCTCCGCCCATCTCGCTGCAGATATATGATCTTTTTCTGCTTCTTCTTCTTGCCGCGCCGCCGGTAGTAGCGGATCCGGATGCACTGGCCGTGGGTCTGGGTCACCTTGCAGCTCCGACGCCACCAGATGGCACCCAGCTTGGACAGGGCCTCGATGTACTTGTCCACCTCCCCCACCGCGCCGTATCCCCGCGCATACCGGCTCAGGTTGATGAGGACCTTGTCCTCGTCGCCCTGGTTCTCGTACATCTTCACCACCAGCCAGAAGGACTTGGCAGAGAGCTTTCTGAACTTGCCACCGCGGCGCTTGTAGCGCTTGATGAACGCGGCGGCGTTCTTCATCATCTTCCGCTCCTCACCCAGGCCGCCGCGGAGCACGATGGCCCACATGAGAGCCTCGGGGGCCTCCTTGCGCTTGGAGTACTTGTCGAAAAACAGCTCGTACCACTTGGCCGCCTGCTTGAAGAAGGCCAGGTTGTGGAAGTTGCCTGCCAGGTAGTACATGGACAGGGCCCTGTGCTTGGAGCTCTTGAAGCGCTGCACAATGGTGCGGCGCATCTTCACTGCCGGCCCCAGCATCCCGGCGGCCTCGTAGCAGGCTCCGGCGTTCCAGAAGAAGGTGTCCAGGTTGGAGGCCGTCTGGTAGCGGGTGGCCATGTCCTCGAAGGCTGCCCCGCACTCGGCGAACTTCTTCTTCTTCTTGAGCTGGTCGGCGTCCGCCCACATGGCCTTGAGCTTGAAGTCGTTCATCTTGGCCGCGAACACCTCGTCGTCCATGAGCTTCTTGTTCTGGATGAACTGGTCCACGTAGCGACGCACGTCCTTGTAGCGCTTTTTGACCGTGAGCATCCCGATGATCCGGAAGGCCGCGGTGCGCGCCGCCTGGGGCATCTCGGCCACGTGGTTTAGGGCCACCTTGAGAAAGAGGGGAATGGCCTTGTCGAAGTGGTTGTACTTCCAGTAGATGTGCCCCGTGTTGAAGACGATCGCCGGCAGGTACTTGGAGCTGGGCACGTACTTGATGTACGTCTTGAAGGCCTCCAGCATGGCGAGCTGGCCGGCTGGGATCTCCTGCTTCGGGTAGGTGTAGGTCCACTTCACGCAGTGGCGCCGCTTTCTCTTGGCGCAGATCT
>JAJRWW010000458.1 GCA_024276595.1 Myxococcota bacterium | reverse complement strand
GTGCGAGAGTCCATGCCGGCAGACGCCAGGCAGACCCTCCACCGACGCATCCTTGCTTTCTTGGAAGCTCGGGATGCGCCCCCCATATCTTTGGCCCGACACGCCGCCGCCGCCAACCTGGGAGAGGACGCCCTCTACCTGCTGGTGGAGGCGGGCAAGACGTCGGAGCAGATGCTCGACGACATCGGCGCGGCCAACCACTATCGTCACGCCTTGCAGATCGCTCGATGGCAGCTCCTGGTGGACGAGTCGGACGACGTGTGCCTCGACCTTTCCCTGCGCCTGGGCAACTGCCTGCGCTACTCAGGGGACCTGGTGGCGGCCGAGATGGTCCTCAAGGAGGCCTTGCAGCACGCGGTGAATGAGCCGGCCTGGCACGCGCGCCTGCTCCACTCCATGGCGATGCTCGAGCTCGCCCAGGGTGCCCCATCGGACGCAGTGGCCACCATGCAGTACGCCGTGCGCCAGGCGTTCTTCTCAGCCAGACCGGCGCTGCTCAACCAGATGTACATCGACCTGGGGAAGGTCCTCGAGAGCGCTGGCCAGGCCATGCAAGCGGCCGAGGAGCTGGCAGAGGGGGTGCTGGTGGTGACCAGCGGCGACGGCGCGAACGCTCAGTCTGCGCCGGTGAGCTTCTGGCGGCTCCTGGCGCACCTGGCGGATCTGCAGTTTCGCCAGGGAGACCCAGAGCGCGCTCACGAGACCGTCTCCGCCGCCCTGGTGCAGGCCGAGCGCCAGGGCTCCCGTATCGGCCAGGCGCGCTGCCACTACCTCATGGCGCGCTGCCTCGATCGGCTGAGCCGCCCGGGGGAGGCGGACGAGCACCACGCCACCGCCCTCGCCACCTTCCGCAGCCTGGGAGACCGCCGAAGCGCCGCAGAGGTGCTCCTTTCGAGAGCCGCCACGACACCTGATGAGCGCACCATCTTCATGAAGCAGGCACTGGATCTCTCCCGTCAGATCGACTGGGAGCCAGGGATCCGCGCTGCTTCAAGCCCCTTCGGAAACAACTGAGGCCATCCCGCAGGGCGCTCAGGCCTTGAGCATTCGCAGTGCGAGCTGCTTGAGCGAGGTCACGTCGATGGGCTTTGCGATGAACTCCACGTGGAGCTCGCGCCTTAGAACGTCCAGGGCGTCTCCGCTTTTCCAGAGGGCCGAGGTGGCGATGATTGGCACGTGGCGCCCGTGCGGGGACTCGCGCACGGATCGACACAGCTCGAATCCGTCCAGCTTGGGCATCAGCAGGTCCACGATGAGCAGGTGGGGATGCTCCCGCGTGAAGATGTCCAGGGCGTCCTTGCCATCGCTGGCGAGCAGCACCCGCACCAGGTGCCCGGAGAAGAGATCCTTGGACTCGAAGGTTCGCTGGAAGATCAGCCGCGAGACTCGATCATCTTCTGCAATGAGGATCTTCAGGGTTGGCGTCATGGGTGCAAAGAGGCTGTCAAGCTGTGGACTCGAGAAGCAAGGCGCGAGCCGCCGACAGCGACTCGCGGACACCCCATTCTTATAGCAGAAAGCTCCCGTTCGTGCGACTGCTGGGTTGCAATTGGAGGTGCAATCGGAAAGCCTGCCGAACAGCTCCAGGTCCTTGACCGCCCCGCTCCAATGCTGCGATGATTTATAGAGACGCAGCTTCTGGGAGAGCAGCACCATGAGGAGAACCCCATGAGCCTAGCCGACAGCATCGGCGGTCCTGTGGCACAGATCTGGCGCCGGCTCTCTGCGAGCTGCCGCTGGCTGGTGCTGGTGGCAACCCTGGGGGCCTTGTCCGGGCCTGGCTGGGCCGGCTGCCGTCGGGTGGGCATCTACGTGGGAGACCACAGTGACGACGACCTGGTGGAGCAGATCGGTCGCTGGGAACAGCACCCCGTGCAGTATGGCCAGGAGCTGTACGTGCGGCCTCCGGGCCAGGAGTACGGCGCGTCGGATGGCTCTAGCTGGAGCAACGCCCTCTCTGGCCTGCCAGAGAGCCTGGAGCGCGGGTCTCGCTACTGGCTGGCCTCCGGGGAGTACTACCAGGGGCCTCCGCAAGATCGCTATCACTCCATCCTCCTGGACGACCCGGAGGATGGCGACCTGTCCATCGCCATTGTCAAGGCGACCGTGGCGGAGCACGGGGACGCCTCCGACTGGTGGAACGATCTCGACGACGGGCCCGCTCGGCTCGGGCCGGTGGCCATCCTCACGGGAGGCTACTCCATCGACGGGGGAGCCTTGCAGCAGGGACGAGAGAAGGGCATCCAGATTCACACTCGGGACTGCTCCCTCAGGGCCGAGGCCCGGGAAGGCGCGCCCCTTGCCTTCCTCGCGGGGGGCACCCCGGCCCGGATATCCCTGCGGCGGCTGGACATTGCAGACTGCGCAGGGCCCGATGCCCCAGGGCCGCTGGATGCTCCGGACGTCATCTTTGCCGCCGCTCCGGTCACGCAGCTCAGCCTGCGAAGCTGCTCCCTGAGGGGCGCTCGGCGAAGCCTGCTTCACCTGGAGGGCGCCTTCGACGTGCTGGTGGAGCTGTGTGACCTCCAGGGCTCCGGAGACGGCCTCGATCCCTATCCCGACAGCGCGGCCGTGTTCCTGGGGGACTCTCGAAACGTGGTCGTCCGCAGGTGCTGGATCTCCAATGTCGAGGGCTCCTTCTTTCATCTCAGGGGAGCGCGCAACATTATCATCTCGGCCAACGTGCTCACCCAGACCGACCCGCAGCGAGGCCTCCTGGCCGCCTTCTACTCCGACTCGCCTGCCCTGGGGGTGCTGCTGGCGGGGAACACGCTGTTTAACCTCAGCGGCGTGGATGTGGGGGTGGTGTTCGACGGCCCCACGGCAGACCTGGAGGTGGCCAACAACCTCTGGGCCGGCTGCCGGGCCGAGGCCATTGGTCTGGATGGAGACCACCACCACAACGCCTTCTTCGACAACCGGCGTCCTGGCGGAGAGCCCGGCCTGCTTGGCGACGAGGTGATGGAGCCAGGCGTCCAGGTGCTGGACCTGGATCCCTTCGTGGACTCGGCTGCGCCAGATCTGGCGCTGGCGGTGCCCACCGAGCCCGGAGCCTCGATCCTGGATCCCTTCGTGGGGGTGGGCTACGGGGGCATGAGCCGCGGCATCGACGGGGTGTGGGACCGCGGTGCCTACGAGTACCTGGAGTGACAGGCACCGCCTGGACCTGGAGTAGATGAGCAACCATCTTTCCCATGGGATCTATGGGATATGGCTGGCGGGTCGTGGAGTCGGGTTATTTGTCACTGGAGCAAAAAACGCCTATGATATAGGAGATGTTCGGAGCGGATTGGATATCGCCGCTTCTGCCTTGGGAAGTGGTGCTCTCGTGAAAAGCTCATTGCCAATCCTGTTGACAATGCTCCTGGGGACCTCTGCCTGCGTGGACGGACGCCCTGGGAACCTGCCTGCCACGGCCAGCAAGGGCAGGCAGGGCCCCGGCCGCCTGCGCTTTGCGACTCTGCCCGCCCGCGACCGTGCGGCTGGCACGGATCTCTGCCTTCAGCGCCGCGACCAGGAGCAGCGCCCGGGCACCGAGCCGGGCCGCATCCCCTCTCGGGCCGGCGGAAAGATAGGCTGGTGCACGGAACCCAGCGGGAGCGCATCCCGGGTCCGCTTCAGCTTCGCGGTAATCTCCGACACCCACAGCTACCTGGCCTGCCGCCCGGAGCAGGGCCCACGGCTGCCAGACGCCGTAGCGCTCATCAACTCCCTTCGTCCGGCCTTTGTCATCGGCCTGGGGGATCTCATCGCGGGTGGGGGCGACTGCGCCTGGTGGACCGAGCGCCACAAGTCGCCAGCCCAAGACCAGCTCCTGGAGCTCCGCCGGGTGCTCCTGGATGAGCTGGATGCGCCATTTGTCCCTGTGAGCGGCAACCACGACCTCACCCCGACCAACTCCAGAGACCGCGCGGCGCCCCGGGTGGCATGGACCAGGTTCTGGCGCGCCCACAGGCGTCACCTGCTGCCGGCGCTTAGGGGCGCGGACGCATCCGAGTCCTGGCGCTTCACGTACAAGGGCGTGGGCTTCGCCCTCATAAGCTCCTATGGAACCGTCGGCCTCAAGCGCCGCGAGATGCGCTGGATCCGCGCGAACGTGCGGCCGGGGGACCTGGTATTCCGGCACGTGAACCCCTTCGGCATGAGCTGCGCGAGCGGCGCCGATTGTGGCTGCGCCGTGGGCCATCAGAAGCTCAGGCACCCGTAGCGTCTCGTAGAGCTGCTGAAGGCCCGGAGAGTGGCGGCGCTCTTTTCCGGCCACACCCACGCCTTCTACCGTGGGGTCTGTGACGGCCTCCTCTTCATCAACACCGGGTCCCTGGGAGACCGCTCCATGGAGTACCTCCCCGGCTGGGAGCTGTCGCCATACCGCAAGAAGCAGGCCTTTGTCTGGGTGGACGTCCTGGGGTCTGGCGAGCTGCGCACCACCTTCTACGTCTGGAGCCCCTCCCACTCGCGCTTTCTCCCGTTCGATGCCAGCAGCTTCCCGCGGGTGATCCACACCAAGCCCCGACCGCGGCTCGGTCAGTTCGAGGGGGTGACCGCCACCTGCTTCGCTCGCTGAGCCCCTGCAAGCGCGGTGGCGGCGCCGCGGCCGCGGACTCTCGGATCGAGCCTGGCGTGGAGGCAGGAGGAATTGACTTGGCCGGACAACCGCAATAAAAATTGCGCCCTGGAGGTGCCACATGCGGATCCCTGCTGTACAAGTGACCTCTCGGGCTCCAGGCCCGGAGCTGAGCCCTGCGCATGGGAGGTGGTCGGCGTTGGCCCCGTCTCGTCCGCGGGGCTCCTTTGCAGCGTTGCCTTTTCTGCTATGTCTGGGGCTGGGGCTGGGGCTGGGGCTGGGCGTCGCAGGGTGCCAGATGCACCGCTGGGTCTACGTGCGGATAGAGTCGGCGCCCGCTGGGGCGAAGGTTACATCCAAAGGCCTCCCTGGCCCATACGAGGTATCGAGCCGCTCGGCACCGGTGGGGCAGCTCTTGCCTTGCACACCCTTGGGCGAAAAGCCCGCTGTGCTGGTCCCGGTGACCCACTGGAGCTATCTGCTCAAAAAGAGAGGGTACAACGACGAGGAGCTGTTCGTGGAGCGCTCGGCCCTGACCGCCTTCTGCGCGGACACCAGGGATGAGGCCAGGGCGAGGCCCTTCCGACTCCTGGGCAAGATGGCCAGCATCACGACCGAGCGGGGCCTGAAAAACACGGTGAGCATTACGAGCGATCCCCCGGGCGCTTCCATCTACGACGTGGGGACCCAGGAGCTCCTGGGCAAGACCCCCGCCAAGATCACCTTCACGTTTTTCGCCCCCTACAAGGTCGGCCGCCTGATCGAGCTGAGGCTCTCCGGCTACCAGAGCGCCAGGCGCCTGGTGCAGGTGCGCTCGATCAACCTGTCCGTGAAGATGCTTCGGCCGGGCGAAACCCCTCGTCCCGACGCCCAGGACGCTCCCCCTCCCAAGAAGAGGCGGACGCCGGACAGCCCCAGCAAGGCCCCGGCTCAGCCTCCACGGGCACCCTGAGAGCCCATGGAATCAGCCCTGTTCATCTTCAAGAGGTCCAAGGACATCGGGCCCGGCTGGCTGCTGGATCGCTGCCAGAGCTTGACTGTTCCGGTGAAGGTGCGCCTGCTGGACTCCGAGGTCGAGCTGCCCATGGGCATCGCCTGCCGGGGGGTTGTGGTGGTGGGCCTACCCCTGGACCGCGCCGCCCTTGAGAGCAAGAGCCCCGCCTTGAGGCAGCAGAGGGTGTTCGTGCGAACATTGGTAGGGCTGGCGGTCCCGTACCTCGGGGTTGGCTATGGGGCGCAGCTCCTCTCCACGGCGATGCTCGGAGAGCCGGGAGAGCCCGACGGGTCCCTGGGCGCCTCCAACATGGAGCTGACGGCCGACGGCAGCCTGAGCCCACTTTTTGCCGGGATCGAGAGCCCGGTGCCAGTGGTTCGCTGGCCAGGCCCACGCATCTCCCTGCCACGTCGTGCACGCCTGCTGGCGGGCTCCACCGAGCGGCCAGACGCCTTCGTGCTGGGCGAGCAGGCATGGGGCCTTCTCCCGCACCTGGAGGTAACCCCACCAGGATTCTCGGACTGGCTCGGGGACCCGCGCCACTCCCACCTCCTTGCCGCTCCACCAGGTGAGCCAGGCGGGGTATCACCGGAGGCACTTCGGGAGGCAGTGGATGCCCAGGCCGAGGCTCAACGAAATGCGGCCTACCGCCTCATGGACAGCTTCCTCTCACGGGTGGACCTGTTTCGGCACGACGAACCCCCCATCGACGTGCACCGCCCTCCCCCGGGCCTGCCCGATGTGTCTTGAACCACATCCAGTCAGGACTGCCGTCCGCTCTACCTTCGAGCGACCTGGCCACCGCGCTTGGACTCTGCCCGCTTCTTGGTAATGGCCCGGTGGGCCATGAGCCGTATGGCGTTGATCTTGATGAAGCCGTCGGCGTCCACCTGGTTGAAGCCACCCTCCATGTCCATGCTGGAGAGGTCCTCCTCGTACAGGGAGCTGGGGCTGGTGCGGCAGAGGGGGTAGACGTTGCCCTTGAAGAGCTTGAGGGTCACGGTGCCGTCGATGAGCTCCTGGCTCTTGGCAACCGCGGCCATGAGAAACTCCATCTCCGGGCTGAACCAAAACCCGTAGTAGATCAGCTCGGAGAGCTTGGCCGAGAGCATGTTCCTGAGGCGCATGACCTCCCGGTCCATGGCTATTCCTTCTATGTCCTGGTGGGCCACGTGCAGGATGGTCCCCCCCGGCGTCTCGTAGACGCCACGGGACTTGACCCCCACGAAGCGGTTCTCCACCATGTCCAACCGCCCGATGCCGTGAGCGCCACCCAGCTCGTTCAGGTATGAAAACAGCTCCAGCGGGCTCTCTCGCACGGTCCCATCGTCCAGGTTCTCCACCCTGACCGGGATCCCGTCGTCAAAGGTAACTGCGATGCGTGCCGGCTCATCGGGAGCCTCCTCGGGGGCGACGGTCTTTGAGTAGACGTGCTCCGGCGCCTCCAGCTCGGGCGCCTCCAGCATGCCGGCCTCGTGGCTGATGTGCAGGAGGTTGTCGTCCTCGCTGTAGGGCTTGGAGGCCGTGGACTTGACGTCGATGCCGTGCTGCTCGGCATAGGCGAGCAGGTCACTGCGCCCCTTGAAGCGGTCCAGGAACTCCGGTGTCTTCCAGGGCGCGATCACCCGGATCTCCGGGTCCAGGGCGTAGTATGAAAGCTCGAAGCGCACCTGGTCGTTGCCCTTGCCGGTGGCCCCGTGGGACACGTACCGGGCCCCGGTCTCGTGGGCGATCTCGACCTGGCGCTTGGCTATCAGTGGCCTGGCGATGGCTGTCCCCAGCAGGTAGCGCCCCTCGTAGAGGGCGTTCGCCTGAAACATGGGAAAGATGTAGTCGGTGACGAGCTCCTCCCGGAGGTCCTCCACGTGGACCGCCGTCGCGCCTATTGCCAGCGCCTTTCTCTCCAGCGCCTCGAAGTCATCCTGCTGCCCCACGTCGGCGGCATAGGCGATCACGTCGTAGCCCTGCTCCATTAGCCACCGCAGGATCACGGAGGTGTCCAGCCCACCACTGTAGGCGAGCACGACCTTGGGTCTGTCTTCTGCGCTGCACATGTTGCTCTCCTGGCCTCTCGGCGCGGGCCACAGACCTTATGCCCGGACGGGGCAGATTGTGCAACCACAACTGGACGTGACAAAGCCGAGCCGAGCCGAGCCGAGCCGAGCCGAGCCGAAGCCGAGCCGAAGCCGAGCCGAAGCCGAGCCGAAGCCGAGCCGAAGCCGAGCCGAGCCGAGCTGCTGGCTGTGCAGGTGCCCGCTGCGGCTACTGGAGAGCCACGCGGATCCGCTCCCCGAGGGAGTACAGGTGGTTGTAGTAGGTGGGGTCGCAGACGGAGTACACCTGCTCCTGGCCGGGGGGGGAGAGCTCCCGAACGAACCAGCGGATGCGGATGGCTGGGCGCCCCCTGACCGTCCCCGAGTAGACACAGGAGATCTCCACCTCTGGCCGGGACTGCTGGTCCGTTCCCACGTCCACCGAGTCGCCCACGACCGGACCCGTGATGGCCCCGACCACTAGCCGCCCGGGATCCCTCAGGCCCTCCAGAAAACCGGTGTAGCGTGCGGCCGGGTAAAGAAGCGCGCTGGCGTCGGTGCTGGGAGCGCAGTTGTCCCAGGTGCCTATCTCGGTCCTGTCCTGGGTGTCGCAGGTCACGCCGAACTCGAAGCAGCGAAAGTCTGTCAAGGGCCCCAGCGGAGAGTCCAGGGCAGTGTCGCTGCCGTCAAACAGCAGGTTGTCCGCCGCGGAGCAGTCGTCCTCGTCCGTCACCAGCAGCACCACCAGCACCGAGCCAGGCCTCAAGAACCCGGCGTTGTCAGGGTGGTTGTCGAGGGCCAGGCGCATGGACTCCAGGGGCTGGACAAACTCACAGGCACCGCCACCCATGGTGGCGAGCCGCTCGAAGAGCGCCACCGTGTCCACGTGGTTTCTGCACCGGGGGCAGCCAGTGCGGGGATCCTCAACCAGGGTGCCGTCTCCGCAGTCGGCCTGAGAGCAGTCATGTCCTGTGCAGAAGCCATCGGCGTCCCTCTGTACATGGCACCCGCTCGGGGGCTCATCCACGAGATAGGGCACCGTCTCCAGCTCCGTGGCACCCGCCGTAAAGAGTGCACCCTTGTCGCCTCCCTGGTCGTCACAGGAGCCCACGGTCTGATCCCCGGAGCCGAGGTCTGTGCTCACCACGCCCACGTGGAGGCTCGGGAGGCTGAATGGCGTCGCGTCCAGCGCCAGCAAGACCCCGTAGAAATCCTCGGCCAGCCACTGCTGCAAGGACGCGCTGCCCGTGCTGTTGTCCACCACGAAGAGGATGTCCACCAGGTCCGTGGCCGGGCAATCCGAGGAGCAGTTGCTGCTGTTTTCGCCGAAATCGCACACCCCGTCCCCGCAGATTGTACAGAGCCCCGGTCCTTCCAGACAGGCCCCCTCCGAGCAGCCCGGGCCGCAGAGCCCACCGCAACCGTCGGGACCACACTCCCTCCCCTGGCAGTCCGGCTCACAGTAGCACTCTCCGGAGAGCTCGTCGCAGATGTGGTCGAGACCGGCGCAGCCCGGCAGACAGCCCCCGCCACATCCGTCGGGACCACATTCCCTCCCCTCACAGTCGGGCACACAGCTCGCGTCGGGAGTCCCCACCGCTGCCAGCACCAGCTCCACCGCGGAGGCGCTCACGGTGCCGAGAGCCGGATCCACCTCGCCATAAATGGCCGTCCAACGAGCAGCCACCGCCGGGCTCGACCACATCCAGATCCGAGTGGCGTCCCCGGCGCTCTCGGTGTCGTACGGGACACGCATGACGACCGGAAGGTCGAAGACCTGGCCCAGGGGCTCGAACACGTACACCGGGCTCAGGGCCAAGAACCCCTCGGTCTCGGCCGTGACCCTCCGGATGCGCAGCCTCGTCTCCTCTGACAGCGCCCCAGGCGGCACCGTCAGCTCGACGCCATCTGGACCCTGTACAACTCCCCCTTCAGGGCCCAGCACCGTCCACGGGGGAGCATCCTCTCCACAGGAGGTCCCGAAAAACAATGCTGCGACGAGCAGCGAAAGAGCTGGCGCCGACCTCGCCGTCTCAAAGAACCGATCTCTGTGCTCGTACAAAGGCGCCTCCCAAAACTGTACTGCAGCCAACGTAATTTTCATCACTGCAAAACATCGAGATCACCTGCTATATTATCACACTTTCGCTCCGATGGCACCCGACCCCAAAAAGACCCGGGGCACCCCCCCTAAGGGCTGAACATCGCGAGCTTTTCAAAAGCCCCCTGCCCTCGCAAAACTTCGGTGTTGACGGCCGCTGTACCATCTTGTTACGCTAAAAGAGCCAACATGTATGCTGCGGGTAACTGCACAAGCCAATGGAGCGATCTTGCCTCTGGCCAGACGCTCCCTGAGGAGACTCAAATGATCTCGTACACAATCCACAGGTTCTCGGGTGTCACCGGGCTGGGAGGCGTGGCGCTGGCGGCAATGCTGGCGCTCTCATGGGGTTGCCGATCCAACCACGGCACCGGCGACGACCTGGACGGCTCGCTGGGCGGTGACGGAGAGGTGGTGCTCCCCTGTGACAGCCCCGACGCGCCTGACTGCGCCGAGGGAGAGGTCTGCTTTCATGGAAGCTGCGTGCCCAACGAGTGCCTGTGCCAGGGTGACGACAAGGAGTGCTTCACCGACCCACCATGCGACGACGACGAGAGCTGCATGATGGACTGCGTCCCCCTCCTGGACCCCTGCTTTGGCGTGGTGTGCCCGGATCAGCAGAGCTGCTCCGCCGGGGTGTGTGTGCCGGGCTGCTACCTCCCGAGCCCCTGCCTGAACGTCATCTGCGACGAGGGAGAGTTCTGCTGGTACGGCACCTGCCTCCCCGTTAACCCCTGCCAGGCGGACTGCCCCCAGGACCACGTGTGCCACATCTGGTGTCGTCCTCCGAGCCCGTGCGAGGGGGTGGCCTGCGCTCCCAACGAGTTCTGTCTCAACGGCGAGTGCGTGGAAGATCTCTGCCACGGCGTCCAGTGCGAGCCCACCCAGTTCTGCCAAAACGGGGAGTGTGTCGACACCTGCGACTGCGACTGCGAGCCCCCTCTGGTGTGCGTGTTCAACCAGTGCGTCGCCTGCACTCCCGCCTGCGCGGGGAAGATGTGCGGCGACGATGACGGCTGCGGCGGCATCTGCGACGGCCCCTGCGCCGACCCCACCCAGGTATGCGAGAACGGCGAGTGCGTGTGCGCCCCGAGCTGCGATGGGGCCCTGTGCGGCGACGATGACGGCTGCGGCGGCACCTGTGACGGCCCCTGCCCGGACCCACAGGAGGAGTGCCAGAACGGGGTGTGCGTCTGCGTCCCCACCTGTGCAGGTCGGGCCTGCGGTGACAGCGACGGCTGCGGCGGCCTCTGCGATGTGGAGTGTCCAGACCCGGACGAGGTCTGCGTGAGCAACATGGCCCTGTGCGAGTGCCAGACAATAGAATGTAACGGCGACTGCTGCGCGGCGGGAGAGGAGTGCCTCGGGGGCGTCTGCTGCACCCAGGACTCCTTCTGCGACAACACCGGTACCTGCTGTGGGGGAGGCCAGACCTGCTTCAACGAGGACACCTGCTGCGACCAGAGCGACTGGTGCGTCGACACCGACTTCTGCTGCGGCCCTGAGAGCTGCCAGTTCGGCGACGATGGCGACCCCACAAATGACCTGTGCTGCCCCAGCCTGGCCCGGGCCTGCGCCGACAGCGGGACCTGCTGCGATGGCGGGGAGCAGTGCCGCTTCGGCGACAACGGCGACCCCGCGGACGACATCTGCTGCGGAAGCAGCAACTGGTGCGAGGACTCGGGGAGCTGCTGCACCGACGAGAGCTGTCAGTTTGGCAATGACGGCGACCCCGCGAACGACAACTGCTGCCCGAGCGCTGCGGCTGCCTGCGCCGACAGCGGGACCTGCTGCACCGCCCCCGAGCGGTGCCAGGACGGCGACGACGGCAACGCCGCAAATGACCAGTGCTGCGAGCCGACCGCCTGGTGCGCCGATTCCTCCACCTGCTGCCCCGCTGGCCAGGGTTGCTTCCTGGGCGACGACGGCGACCCCTCCAACGACACCTGCTGCCCCGCCACGGGCGACCTGTGCGCCGACAGCGGCGCCTGCTGCCCGGGGGGCCAGGGCTGCTACCTGGACACGGACGGGGACCCCGCCAACGACGTGTGCTGCCAGAGCGAGCAGGCGGTCTGCGACGACACGGCCGCAAACGACCCGGCCGGAGCATGCTGCGGCACGGGGCAGACCTGCCACAACGACACGGACGCCGACGACGGATCCAACGACCTGTGCTGCCCCAACAACTCCCTGGTCTGCGGCAACGAGTGCTGCGCCCCGGGCGGCCTGTGCTACCAGGGGGCCTGCTGTGTGCCCGACTGCTCAAACGCTGCCTGCGGCCAGGACGACGGCTGCGGCGGGGTGTGCGACGGCTCCTGCGTGGAGGCCGGCTTCGTGTGCACGGGCGGCGTGTGCGTGCCGGAGGTCTGTAGCCCCCCCTGCCCCTGCGGACAGGTCTGCTCTGGCGGAAGCTGTGTGCCCCTCTGCGGCCCGGGTGAGGCCCTGTGCGGCTGCTCCGACTGCTGCGCTCCCGGCGAGATCTGCGACCCCCAGACAGCCACCTGTGGGCCTGACATCGGCTGAGACACAAAGGAAAACCACATGCGACACCTGGCAAACGCCGCCACGGCTGCGCTCCTTGTGGCGCTGCTGACCCTCGGCTCGTGCAAGGACGACAGCTCTGGCCCCTGCGGCGACAACGTGCTCAACACCGGGGAGACCTGCGACGGCTCGGCCTTCGGCGGCGCCACCTGCGAGCTGCTGGGCTACGAGGGGGGGGACCTGTTTTGCTCCATGGACTGTCAGATCATCGAGGACGCCTGCTGGGGTTGTGGAAACGGCGAGGCGGAGCGAGACGAGGAGTGCGACGGCGACGACCTCCGCCAGCTAACCTGCCGCAGCTTCGGCTTCTCTGGCGGAGAGCTGGCCTGCACCGAGAGCTGCACCATCTCCCAGGACGGCTGCACCACCTGTGGCAACGAGCTCATCGAGCCCGGCGAGGACTGCGAGCTGGACGACCTGCGGGGAGAGACCTGCGAGACTCAGGGGTTCACTGGCGGCGCCCTCTCCTGCGACCCAAAGACCTGCCAGCTCGACACCAGCGCCTGCGAGGTCCCAAGCATGCCCACCTGCTCCCTTGTGGGCACCCTCTCGGCGACACAGATGGGCGACGTGACCTGCCCCGACGAGCTGGGCGAGGTCCGCTGGGACTGGTACTCGCTGCCGGTGAAGGCGTCTAGCTGCGTTCACGTGCAGGTGGACAACGGAGCTGGAGCGGCGGACCTCCGGGCGCTGGTGCTGGACCCGGGGGGGGCGTACTACTACGGAGAGGCCGATGACTACAGCCAGCTCGACGACGAGATACAGTGCTCCACCGAGCCCTGGAACGGCTTCGGCTGCCCCTCGGCCTCCGTGCGCGTAGTGACCTCCGGGGACCTGCTCATCCTCGTGTCCCAGGTGGGCTACCTGGTGGGCGGCGAGCCCGGGGAGCGCGCCTGCCTCCCCGGCCTGGCGGAGTACTTCCTGCACGTGGCCGTCAACGGCATGGACGCCACCACCTTGACGCTGGTAAAGGACGACGAGCCGCTTCTTTGAGCACCCACAGGCAGCCCTGCGACTACCAGCCGCAGGTGCGGCCCTTGTTCTGCTTCTTGAGCCACTCGTAGAGAGGCTTGAAGTAGTCCAAGATGGCCGAGGCGTCCATCCTGGACTCTCCTGTGAGGGCCTTCAGAGCCACTGGCCAAGGTCTGGACATGCCCATCTTCATCATCGCCTCCAGGCGCCGTCCGGCCTCCTTGTTCCCGTAAATCGAGCAGGTGTACAGCGGCCCCTTGTGGCCAGCGATCTTGCAGAGCGCCCGGTGAAACTGGAACTGGAGGATTGCCGCCAGAAAGTACCTGGCGTAGGGGACGTTGGCGGGGATATGGTACTTGGCCCCTGGGTCGAAGTGCTCCTCTCCCCTGGGGCTGGGGGGCGCGATCCCCTGGTACTTCAGGCGCAGCTTCCACCAGGCGCGGTTGTACTGGCCTGGCTTGATGCGCCCGGAGAACACGCCCCAGCGCCACTTGTCCATGAGCAGGCCGAAGGGCAGAAAGGCGATCTTCTCCAGCGCCTTGCGCATCATCGGGTTGAGGTTGGGAGGCGGAGCCACTGCGATGAGCCCCATCTTCTTGAGGTAGGGCGCGGTAACCGAGAGGGCGATCACATCCCCCAGCGCCTCGTGGAAGCCGTCGTTGGCGCTGTCTCTAAACAGGGTGGGCAGCTTGTTGTAGGCGCGCTGGTAGTAGTTGTGCCCCAGCTCGTGGTGGATGGTCACGAAGTCCTCGGTGTTGATGGCGATGCACATCTTGATGCGCAGGTCGTCCACGTAGTCGATGTTCCAGGCGCTGGCATGGCAGACCACGTCCCTGTCCCTGGGCTTGCTGAACATGGAGCGCTTCCAAAAGCTCTTGGGGAGCTTGGGCAGCCCCAGGGAGACGAAGAAGCCCTCGGCATAGCGGACCATGCCCCTGGCGTCGGTCCTCTTCGCCTTCAGGGCGCGGTCCAGGTCCACCCCTCCGGAGGCCTGGGGCTTGACCAGCTCGAAGATGTTGGTCCACTCCTGGGCCCACATGTTGCCCAGCAGGTGGGCGGGCAACGGGCCCTTCTCGCTCACCAGCGCGGATCCGTACCTCTTGGCCAGCCTGGCGCGGACGTAGCAGTGCAGCTCCCGGTAGAGGGGACGCACCTGGAGCCACAGCCGGTCCATCTCCTTTTCGAAGGCGGCCGGTTTCATGTCGTACATGGAGCGCCACAGGTCGGCCAGGTTT
>JAJRWW010000457.1 GCA_024276595.1 Myxococcota bacterium | reverse complement strand
GGGGAGGATGGCGTCCTGGGCGCCCTGGAGCTCCTGGACAAGACCGAGCCCCGGTGTCGCTTCGATGAGAACGACCTGAAGCTGTCGAGCCTCATTGCGGCCCACGCCGCCAAGGTGATCCAGCTCGCCAGGGCCCGGGAGGTGCGCCTGCAGGAGAGCCGCTTGGCGGCCATCGGCCAGATGCTCTCAGGGGTCCTGCACGACTTCAAGACACCCATGACAATCGCCTCCGGGTACGCCCAGCTTCTGCCGCACACCACGTCCGACGAGCTCCGCGCCGACTACAGCGGTCAGATCATCAAGCAGTTCGAGGTCATGGACTCCATGGCGAGGGAGGTGCTGGCCTTTGCCCGCGGCGACTCCACGCTGCTAGTACGAAAGGTGTACCTGCACTCCTTCTTCAAGGAGCTCGAGCAGCACCTCACCAAGGAGTTCGAGGGCAAGGGCATCGAGCTGGTGATGCGAACGCCTTACGTCGGCCTGGCTTTCTTCGACGAGGGAAAGATGCGCCGGGTGATCCACAACCTGGCCACCAACGCATCGAGGGCCATGCCAGAGGGAGGCACCTTCACAGTCACATGCACCCGACCAGACCCCGGCCGCCTGGAGCTCTCCTTTTCGGACACTGGCGGTGGCATCCCGGCGGAGATGGAGGGACGCCTGTTTCAGCTCTTTGCCACATCTGGCCATGAAGAGGGCACCGGCCTCGGCCTGGCAATCGTGAAAAAGATAGTCAACGACCACAATGGAAAAATTACCCACAGCTCCGAGCCGGGACGGGGGACCAGCTTCACCATCACCCTCCCCATGGATCACCCGGACCTCGCGGAAGACGACGCCGAGACCTTGCGACCGTAGCGTGGGCAGAGCCCCGCTGCCCGGTCTCTGGACCTCCCTCGCCAACGCTGCGCGAGCATCCCTAGGGTGCGCTCCACTGCCCCGTCGCCCCCCGCGCGACCGGGTGCTGCTCCCCTGGGTGCTGCTCCTCTGTGCGCCGCTGGCCCTCTCGGTCGCCTGCTCGGAGAGCAGCCAGCCCATCCAGCCGCCCTCTTCATCCGCCCCCGGGCCCACGCCCCCCCCTCGAAGGCGCGCCTTCAACCCCGACAAGCCCGGAAGATCCAACGCCGAGCGCTCCATTGGCCAGGCGCTGCTCATCAAGCGCGCCGAGGAGGCCCTGGGCCGTGGCAAGCCCACCCTGGCT
The DNA here is from genome assembly GCA_024276595.1 of Myxococcota bacterium. Classification (GTDB taxonomy): domain Bacteria; phylum Myxococcota_A; class Polyangia; order HGW-17; family JAJRWW01; genus JAJRWW01. The sequence continues at coordinate 2,685 of JAJRWW010000457.1, read as the reverse complement.
CTCTCCCACCTCAGACAGGCCCTCGCCACCCTGCCCGGTTCACCCAGGTCCGCGGAGATCTACCTGCTCATGGGGCGCTCCTTTGACATGGCAGAGGAGGCGGAGCAGTCCCTGGCAGCCTACGAGAAGGCCGCCGCGCTGGAGCCGGCCAACCCACTGGCCCACTACCTGCTCGCTCGCTCCTACAAGGCTGCGAAGCGGCTCGACCGGGCGTACGCCTCCATCAGGCGGGCCGTGTCACTGGCACCGCGAATACTCGTGTACCGTTTCGACCGGGTGACCATCGAGCTGGACCTGAAGAAGAAGGTCCAGGGAGAGCTGAGCTTCCGTGAGTACGAGAAGCTGCGCAACGACTACATCGCTCGTCTCAAGGGGGCGGCCGGGGCCGAGCGGCTCCGCCTCGCGGCCGTGAGCGCCCTGGGGTCGGTGCCCTCGGATCCGGTGAACATTCGCGCCCTGAGGGACGCCCTGGGAGACAAGAGCGCGAACATCAGGGCGGCCGTGGCCAGGGCTCTCGCCGGCTCCGGCACCACCGATCCCTCTGTCCGCAAGGCCCTCTCTGCTCGCCTCCGGTCCGAGTCGGACCCCGACGCCAAGCACGCCATTCGCACAGCCCTTGGAAAGCTCCCCCTCTGAGCCCTCTCACCTCCACACCGGGCGCCACGGCCAGCTCACCGGGCGCCACGGCCAGCTCACCGGGCGCCACGGCCAGCTCACCGGGCGCCACGGCCAGCTCACCGGGCGCTCAGGAGCTCACCAGCTCGTAGCCACGTGAGCCCAACCCGATGTGCTCGGCGTGGCTGAGCAGCCCCCGGTAGTCCCGGCCGTACAGCCTGTGGATGGTGTCCCCTCCCTCTGGCTGATCCTTGAGGTCTGCGCCCGGGAGCAGCGGGGCAGCGTTCACGAGGTCCACCGCGGCCTGGTCGATGGCCACGGGGTCCGTGGAGACCAAAAAGCCCAGGTTCCCCACCACCGCCGGGTTCGTGCAGTCCATGCAGTCGCAGTCAGGGACGATGTCCATGAGCACGTTGACAAAGCCCAGCTTCCCCCCTTTGCCCGCCGTGGCCGCCAGGGCGTACTCCGCGGTCTTTTCCAGCAGGGGCTCCTGGGCCGTGGCCCAGTTGATGGGGATCGCCTGCTCGGGGCAGGCTGCGACACACTCTCCGCAGCCCACGCAAAGGTCCTGGTCGATGTGGGCCACCTCCCGGGCACGACCAGCGCCCTCTGCCTGGGGCAGGTAGGTGATGGCCTCCGCGGGGCAGACCCGCCCACACCGGCGACAGCCCACGCAGCCCTCCGGATTCACGCTGGGCTTGAGGTCCTGGTGCAGCACGTGCTTTCCAGCAGGGGTGCAACAGCCCATGCCGAGGTTCTTCAGCGCGCCGCCAAAGCCAAAGAGCAGATGTCCCTTGACATGGGAGAGGACCAGCAGGGCGTCCGCCGCGTGGATGGCGGACGCGATTCGGGCGGTCTCGATCCGAGCCCCGCCCTCCACCTTGACGTCCACTCCGTCCCGCCCCGTGAGACCGTCGGCGATGATGATGGGCGCGCCCAGGGTCTCGGCGGTGAAGCCGTTGTCCGCCGCCGCGCGGAGGTTCCCTATGGCGTCGTGGCGCGCCGCTCGGTACAAGACGTTGGTGTCCGTCACAAAGGCACGCCCCCCGGCGGCATGCACATGATCCACCAGGAGCCGGGCATAGGGGGGACGCAGGTAGGCCAGGTTGCCAGCCTCTCCCCAGTGGGTCTTGACTGCTACGAGGTCGCCAGCGGCGACTGTCCCGGCCAGGCCGGCCTCGATCAGCCTCCGGAGCTTCACCAGCAGCCCGCTGCCCATCTTGCTGTGGGCGTCACAGTAGTAGACCTTGCTCGCCATTGGAAAGCCACCTCCCGGGCAAGTCGACGGCGCGGTTCGGGGAGCGACGACACCGAAGCTCCCTCCAGGCGAATCCTAGCCACTACGTGGCCAATTGTCACTGCCCCTGGTCTCGCGGATCCAGTGGCTCTTCCCGCATCTGCTCCCTTGCGGGAATAGGCCCGTCCCCAGGACTGTTTACAGGCGCGTAGGTGTCTGCTATACCAGGGTGCCCTTGTGCCAAAGGAGTGAAATCCATGAGTAATTTCGACGCGATTCGTGTCGACGGGCTCACCAAAGAGTACCCGGAGATAACAGCCGTGAACCGAATCAGCTTCACGGTGTCTCGCGGGGAGGTGGTGGGCTTCCTGGGCCCCAACGGCGCGGGAAAGACCACGACCCTCAAGATGCTCACTTGCTTTCTCCCCCCCAGCGCTGGCCACGCCACCGTGGCCGGCTACGACATCGCCACCCAGTCCATGAAGGTGCGCAGGTCCATCGGCTACCTGCCCGAGAACAACGCCCTGTACGAGGAGATGCGCGTGTCCGAGTACCTGCGCTTCAGGGCGGCCCTCAAGCGGGTGAGGTGGAGCCAGCGCCGAGCCAACGTGGAGGAGGCGCTTGGGCTCTGTGGTCTCGATCACGTGGCCGGACGCACCATTGGACAGCTATCAAAGGGCTACAGACAGCGGGTGGGCCTGGCGGACACCCTGGTGGGCAAGCCCCCGGTGATCATCCTGGACGAGCCCACCTCGGGCCTGGATCCCAAGCAGATCGTGGAGGTGCGGGAGCTCATCAGGTTCCTGGGAAAGCGGAACACCATCCTGCTCTCC
>JAJRWW010000041.1 GCA_024276595.1 Myxococcota bacterium | reverse complement strand
GTAGCCGCCACGTGGGTGGCCCGGTAGCGCCCGATTCGACCAGCCAGCGCTGCGCGCAGCACCCGGCCGCCGTCCATGGGCAGGGCCGGGACCAGGTTGAAGCCGCCCAGGATCAGGTTCCAGTAGCCGATGTTGGCAAGCACTGCCGAGCCCAGCAGGTTGCCACCGGTGGCCGCTGCCGCCCCGAGCGCGAAGGAGACCGCAGGGCCCGCCACGGCGATGAGGATCTCGTCTCTGGCAGTCTTGGGCATTCGCTCCATCTTGGCTGCGCCGCCGAGGATGTGCAGCTCGATGCCACGAATTGTGACGCCCAGGCGACGCGCCACAACGGCGTGCCCCAGCTCATGGGCCACGACCGAGCCGAAGATCATCACGGCTGCCACAAGCCCCATGATCACGCCGAGCTGCATCCCCAAGATGGCCAGGATGATCAGGAAGGTGAAGCTGATCTCAATCCTGAAGCCGAGGATAGTGCCTATCTTGAAGGTCTTGCCAAACATCTCGATTTGTCACGCCCCGCGATCTCTCCACTCCCTGTGGTCTCACCCCGCGCAGCCAGGGCTGTCGGCAGCATTGCCTCAACAAGAGCCTAAGGCCTGGCGAGGTCCAGGGCAAGGTGCCGGGGGGGATTTGTGTGCGCAGGGGCCGGGGATGCGAGCCGAGCCGGTCAGCACTCCCAGATGGCGTCACAGGTGGGCGCGTCCTTTATGCAGCTCGTGCGCGAAGGGGACGTCTCCATGTTGACGCAGCTTTCCACACAGGCGTCCAGGGCCTTTGGGTCGCATCCTGTGTCACAGACCTGGCACTGGTGCTCGCAGGCGCCGGCGCAGTCGGCCTCCGGCTGGCAGGCGGGTGCGGCGAGCACCAGCGCGCCGAGGGCCAAGAGAGTGGCTACGATCCTTTTCATGTGATGTGCTCCGAGGCCACTTTATCCGAGGTGGGGTCACCTCACAATGAGAAACCGGGTCTGCCCAATGAGCTGCCCGCCGGTGGTCATGGCCTCGACGAGCCACTCCCCAACGGGGTTGGGCGGGAAGGAGGACACCTCTGAGACCAGGGCGACGCCGGCCTCGGACCTGGAGTGGACGGTCTTGAACTTCTTTCTGTACCACGGCCTGCGGCGCCCCTGCTTGCGCCACACGTGCACTATGTCCTCTCGAATCTTGAGGGGGGTTTCGATCTTTGTGAAGCAGTAGAGGGTCGTCGAGGCGAGGTCGTCCACGTGGATCCTGTAAAATGGCCCCAGCGGCTTGCCCGTGGCCGAATCCCTCCCAACAGCCATTGTGGAGGAGACCTGGCGAATTGGCGCCGGCGGGATGGTGCGGCGTCCCCACTCCAGCAGCGTCAAAAAGAGGCCGATTGCGATGGCCAACGACAGCGCCCCCTGGCTGCTCATAAGAGCCCTGGCGGGGAAGTGGAGCGTGGAGAAGAGGACCAGCGTGAGGATGCCGCTCAGATACAGCGACACGATGTTCCTCACGCCGCCTAGCAGGGGCAAGAAGATGTTGAAGGAGGCGAACATGCAGAAGGCGTAGAAGAACGAGGCCAGGTACTTGTTCTCCATTATGTAGCGGTCGAAGATGATGTCCTGGGTGGAGAGAATGGCGCAGACCGCGATGACCACGAGGAACCACATGTTCGTGGAGCCGAAGGTGGTGGCGTCGTAGTAAAAGGGGATCATGAAGAAGAACATCTGCTGGTACAGGTTCTTCATTATGTAGTTGAAGGCGATCTTGACCCCTTTCTTGGTTCTGCTCTCATCCTCACCACCCCCGGCCAGGAAGCGCTGGAAGACGAGCAGGCCGATCCAGATCCCCACCAGCGCGACCAGCAGCCACTTGACGAGGTGGAACTTGCGGTGGGCCAAAATGACCACTCCGACCCCGAGGCTCAAGGCATAGATGGAGTGGGCCCACCAGAGCTTGTCGTGGTGCTTCTCGAGGGTCTGCCGTACCTTGCCGTAGATCCTCTTGACTTGGGGCCGTCGGGTCACGGACAGGTTATAGCAAACCCCACGCGGTGTGCGCCAGTGTCGGGGGGCGTGGCCGACCAGGCCTCATGGCTGGCACCGAGGGTGTTGTGTCGCCTGCTCCTCCCCTGTAATCTAATTGCAAGACGAGTTGGCTCTTGGAGGGCGCAATGGACCACAGCCCGGACAGGGATCCCAACGTGGTGCTGCGGTGGCTCGGCCGCGACAGCGCTGGCGCCGCCTATCACCTGGCGCCGCTGAACCTGACCTGGAGCTCGGCAGGTGTGGAGGCGGACCTGGCGGTGTTCGAGGGTGTCGCCAGGCGGCTGAGCTCGGATCCGGAGCTGTGGTCCGTGCTGCTCAAGGAGCCCAACTGGCGATTCACCCTGGTGGGTTGCGTCTGCCTGCTTGTGCAAGGCAGCAGGGAGCACTTCGCGGATCTTAGCTGGCGCCTGGAGCAGGGGAGCTGGGTGGCCCCCCAGCTAGCCGTGACCATGGGGCTGCTCAATCCCGAGCTGGCAGGCCCCGCCCTCCGGGAGCTGCTCGAGGGGGGAGCGCTGGAGGGGCAGGGGAGGTCCATGGGTGCCGTGCGCTTCGTGCTCGAGCGCCTGGAGCCCTCGTGCCCGGAGCCCGCCCACGCGGCACAGGGCCAGGAGGATGCCTTGGAGGGAGCACGCGTTGCGCAGAAGCTATGGGATTTTTGGAGGGGGCGTCTCGGCCCCTCGTCCGAGTAACGGAGGATGAGCATGCCCGCTGTCGTGGAGTATCGCCCCGAGGGG
>JAJRWW010000456.1 GCA_024276595.1 Myxococcota bacterium | reverse complement strand
TGCAGATCTCCGCGGCCGGTGTGGCTGCGGAGCAGCCCACCCACGCGCCCGCGGAGCAGGTCTCGGTGCCCGAGCATGTGCCGAAGGCGTTGGTGACCTGGCAGGGCTGCGAGAGGCCCTCGTCGATGGAGCCGTCGCAGTCGTCGTCGTTGTTGTTGCAGGACTCGGGCGCCGGGTCCGGTGCCCAGCAGGTCCAGGTCCCGTCCACGTCGCAGGTCTCCAGGCCCGAGCAGGTGCCGTAGGCGTTGGAGCTGGTGCAGGGCCGTGGGGCGATGCCGTCGTTGTTGGTGCCGTTGCAGTTCTGATCGTTTGCAGGCACGTTGGCGTCGCAGATCTCGGCCGTGGGGCCGGTCCCGTTGCACACAATGGCGCCCGAGACGCAGACGGTGACCCCGCTCGTGCAGGCGCCGACGTCGGATCCACAGGCAGACCCCACGTTGGGATCCTCGGACCCCTCTGCGGCCGTGGCGTAGCCGTCGCAGTAGTCGTCGAAGCCGTTGCACAGCTCCGGGCCGTTGCAGGTGCAGACGCTGCCCTCGTCCACGTCGCCGTCGCAGTCGTCGTCCAGGCCGTTGCACACCTCGGTGAGGTCCCCCGGGTTGGGTGGGGCGGGGAGGATCTCGCATACCACCGCCGTCGGGTCCGCCGGGTCGCACACGTAGGTCCCCTCGCCGTAGCACACCCCGGGCTGGCCGTTGTTGCATGCCTGGCCGAGGGGGAAGCCCTCGTCCACGTCGCCGTCGCAGTCGTCGTCGACGCCGTTGCACAGCTCGGGCTTTATGGACTCGGCGATTATCTCGGCCATGGCAGAGGCGATCTCGGCCTCGTCCGAGGCCGGGATCGCGGTGCCCGTGCCGCCGGCGTTGGCGATGCTGTTGGCCTGCTGGAACTCCACCGGGGTCAGGGCGAAGCCAATGACGTAGGTCTTCACGTCGTAGACACATCGGCCGGGAGAGTAGGTGGTCGTGTCGCAGGTGGCTCCCTGGGGGCAGTCGGCCGGCACGGAGCAGGTGTTGAGCATGTCCGGCGTGGCGCGCAGGTTTCCCGCCCATGTGATGGGGTCGGTGGAGCAGCTATTGGCGCCATCGGTGAGCACTATGATGGAGTAGGGTCGGCAGCCCCGCAGGGGGTCGTCGCCGATGTCCACGGTGGATAGCTGGGAGTACAGGTCCTGTAGCGAGCCGCCGATGGGTGTGCCTCCCACGCCCCGAAGCTCGCAGTCTCCCATGGTGCCCCCGGCAAAGCAGTGGTCGCCGGTGGCGGCGTCGGTTCCCGAGAGGAAGTCTGTCTCCTGGTGGTCGATCCACATGAGGATCCGGTCCTCGTTGTCCTCTGCCAGGGAGACCAGGATGTCCGCGCCGTCGAGCACTGCGCCGCTGTGCGGATCGGTGCAGCCGGCGTAGATGCCCCCAGCGTAGTTGATGCACACCCGGTCACTTGTGCCCGGGAGATCGTAGTCCGGGTAGGGGGCGGACATGTCGCATTGCATGCACACGGGAGCGCCTGCGGCCGTGAGCTCCTGGTCCAGCCCTGGGTTGGCGCTGGAGCATGGGGCAGAGGTGGAGCTCCCCGGATCGTCGTGACACATGCAGAAGTAGTTCTCGCCGATGGTCTGGCGGAACCGGGCCAGCCCCCAGCGCACCTCGCCGTATGCGTAGATGACCGTGGTGAGGGCCTCCTTGGCCATGTACAGGCGGCTCACGTCTGCCGGGATCACATGGGGGTGCTCTGCGCTGCCGTCACCGTAGGTCTCGGTTCCGGAGGGGGTGAGCAGCATGGACCCCGAGGTGTCGGTGAGAACGTAGATGGCGCTGTGGATCTCGTCGGCCCCTGCATCCGAGGCCCCAAGAGAGAGGGTTAGCGCCCCCAGCCCCAAGAGTACGCGCCTGATTGCTGAGCTCCTCATGTCCCGTACCTTTTTCCGATTGTGGTTTCTCTCCGCACAATGCATGCACAAATAACGAGCATAATTATCGTAATGGCTGGCACAAGGAAAGGTCAAGGAATAAACGTCCAAACGTGTATTTCTGGGATTATCAAGTGCAATTATCGCTCAGGTGTATGCGCGGAGCAGTTGCTGCTGGGAGCACAGCAGAGGGAGTCCGAGCTGGTGTCAACCAGAGCTGAAGGCTGCTTCAGCGTGCTACCGGGCCGAGTAGGCGCTCACCGGCGTCAGGCCCAGGTCCCGGTCGGTGCGCATCAGGCAGCAGTAGTGGCTGGGATACAGCCCCCGGGGCGTGGCGCAGAAGTAGCGGTAGCCCCGCCGCTCCCAGCGGCGGCGCTCGGAGAGGCGGGGGCGGTACTCCCAGTCCTGCATGCGTACCAGGCCGGGGTAGCAGATGATGTCGGGACGCCGGCGCAGGACGTACCACAGGGGCGCACGCTTTTGGTGGCCGGGGCGGTAGTGCACGGCCTGTGTGTGGTGTGCCACGAAGAGGTCCGAGAGGCCGAAGGAGTCGATGGCTCGCAGGCCCGAGTGGTACACTATCGCGCCCGCGCCTCCCACGGCCATGAGCGCCCCCTGGGGGACGCGATGTCGAAGCCACCTCCCCACCAGCACCCGGTCGTGGGCAAAGCGCCTCATGAAGGCCACGCTCTCCATGTTGTCGTAGGCGCCCTCGTAGCCCCTGGGGTGTACGCGCAGGGTGCGCAGGGTCTTTCTGTCCAGGGCGGTGGAGCGGGCAGCGAGGATCGCCAACAGCAGCGCGGAGAGGGGGACGAAGGTCCAGAACCTCGCCCAGCTTGGCAGCAGCCTCCCAAGGGGCAGGTCCACCAGCGCCCTGGCGCCCAGGCCAATGAGCAACGCCAGCAGGGGTATGAGCGGCACGAAGAAACGATGCATCGCCATGAAGTCGCCCCCGAACCGCACCATGTGCCAGGCGTACACTGGCAGGATGGCCACCACCAGCGTCCAGGCAAAGGCCACCCGCCGCGCGCCCGCCCGGCCCCAGAGCAGCATTGCCGCGAGGGCGGCGGGGAGGGCCGGGGCGAAGTACTTGAGCTGGTAGTCCCTCAGGAAGCTGCCGAGGTAGGCCAGGCCGATCTCCCGGGTGCGCGCGGGATCCGTGGTGGCGGCCTTCACGTAGTAGGTGTTGGGGAACAGGTAGCCATAGTACTCGTATCGCCAGGCAAAGTACGCGCCGTAGAGCAGCAGAAAGCCCAGCACCCAGAGCCCGTCGCGGGACAGATCGTTGTCCAGGCGGCGGCGCAGCCCCTCTGCCCGCCCGGCGGCGTGCGCAGCCGCGCCGGCAAGGGTCCATACCAGGCGGTGAGCTCCCACCACCGCAAACAC
>JAJRWW010000455.1 GCA_024276595.1 Myxococcota bacterium | reverse complement strand
TCCCGTCGGCATGCAGATGCCGACCCATGCGACTTGAGCCAACCTTCCGCGCTGGTATGGGGAGCCCTGTCTCAAGATCCCGCCATTGAAGCTAGAATCAGGCAAATGGCTACGAATCGGCCGTCTCTGAGCCATGCACCACCTTCTGCGGCTTGGCAACCGGGCCTCTAGGGCTCTGCAGACGGCTCTGCAAGACAGCTAGTCTCAGAACTCGACCGCCCTGGCCCGAAAATCCGGACGGCTTGACCCTTTGGGGCACTCAGAGTATTCTATATTGATTGCGAGGCGATCTCCTGACGGTGAACTATTCCGTCGTGATTGTTGCACCCCCGGACATGGATCCGGCCTGGGAGCTGGTATCTGGGGTTCAATCAAAGCAGGCGCCAGGGGTGAGCTAGCGGCCCCGTAATCTTGATCCCGGCGCGCTGTCATACTCCTAACCGAGAGGCATCTACTTTCCATGAATGACCAGAAAAACTCTGATGAAGCCGGGGTGGACTACGATCTGCTCGAGGGGCAGGTGGTTCAGCACAAGGTGCGCCCCGAGTGGGGGCCGGCGGTGCTGGTGTGGCGGCGAGAGAACAAGAGTGGCTTTCAGTTCGAGGACGGACAGATTCGGGCCTTCCAGGACTCATGGCTCCACATGCTGGTGCCAATCGCGGGGACCCTCGATGGCTCCTCGCAGCTTGCTCACCTGCTCAGACGTCGCGCAGAGATCGCCGCCGAGGAGGCACGAGCGGGGGGCAAGCGCGTGGCCAAGCCAGCCCTGCCATTCGAGGAGCAGGTTCGCCGCTTCCTGGTGAGCTACCCGGGCGGCTTCTCCGGTGAGACCTGGCTCAAGGACATCCACGGAGAGGGTGAGACCCGCCGTCTCAAGCGGTTCCGAGACCCCGTGCTGAAGGATGCCCAGGAGCTCATGAGCCTCGAGAGCATGCGCGGCAGCGTGGACGCCGGGAGCCACGAAGATGTCTGGAAGCAGGCCGTGAAGCTGCTCCGATCCACGGACCTCGTCACCCCGAGTCAGCTCGCGCCCGTAAAGGAGCTGGAGGGTGACGCCATTGTCGCCTATGTGAACGCCCTGTTCGATCTGCTCCACGGAGAGGGGCCCATTGAGCCTCGCTTTGACGCCCACGTGGCCGCCGTGGGGCGCCAGAGCTGTAGCTGGCAGCTCGCCACCGCCATGCTGGCCGTGCTGTATCCCCTGGAGCACGTGTGCGTGCGTCCGAGCAACTTCCGCACCCAGGCTCGCCTGCTGGCACCCCATCTGCAGGTGGCGTCCATCCCCAACGGGAGAAACTACTCGGGCTGGCTGGCTATGGTAAAGAAGGCCCAGCAGCGCCTGGTGGACTCTGACGTGGTCCCCAGGGACCTGATGGACGTGTACGACTTCGTTCGCCTCACCGCCCGCACCAGCTAGCCGGGCTCGCGGAAACGGCCCTGATGCGTCGCGGCATCCCAAGAGAAGCTCTCCGGGCTACAGGATCGGCGCTGCGAGCGGACCGGAGCGGGCCGAGGCTGCTCCTCGCAGGGGTGCTCGTGGCGGCCCTCGTGATGCCCAACACGGGCTGCCGGCGTGGTCCAGGGGGGAGCGCGCCACTGCTTTTGCGCTCGCCCGACGGCTTCTCCCTGGTGGTTCAGCGCAGCCCCTTTGCCCTGAGGCTGCTGGACCCCGATGGCGAGGAGCTCACACGGATCGACCCCGGGGGCCTGGGAATAGGTCGCGTGGAGCGCTGGTCTCCCAGCACCAACTACGATCCGTTCTTTGCGGTCTCCGATTTTCTCAACGGTCCCCATGATCCCCCCGGAGGCTTCTCCTGGGTGGAGGTGGTCGAGGTGCTGGACGCCTCGGGCGACGGAGAGGTCTTCTCCCTGGATGTGCTCCTGGCGGACTCCACCTCCGCGACTCTGCGAATCTGGCTGCCTTTGGACGGCGTCTTCGGGATGCGCCTGGAGCTCGGCCCGCTGGCAGATGAGGTGGAGGGTGCTCCCCACGCGGTGTTCACCTACGTGGACATGCACTCCCCCGAGTCGGAGGAGCTCTACGGGCTGGGGGAGGTGTTCGACAGCGTCGGCCATCGCGGGAGAAGGCTGGCCATGCAGATGGAGCTTTCGGACCTGGAGTCGCTCAACAACGAGGGCCATGTGCGAATCCCGCTGCTATTGAGCAGTGGATCGTGGGGTTTTTTCGGAGACTCCATGCGCCCTGCGTACTTCGACGTGGCCGCGAGCGATCCAGCTTTGGTGCGGGCGGTTATCGGCGATCCCGGCCCGGACATGTACCTCATGGGCACTCCAGAGCCCCTGCAGCTCACCGAGCGGTATGTGGCCATGACCGGCCGGCCGGCCATCCCACCTGTCTGGGCCTTTGCGCCCATCCAGTGGCGCAACGAGGTGTCCGGCCAGCAGGAGGTTCTCGAGGACGCATCTGCCATCCGCGACAACCAGGTGCCCACCGGGGCCATCTGGATCGACCGTCCCTACCAGACCTACTACAACTCAATGGACTTCGACTCGACGCGCTACCACGACCCGGCCGCCATGGTGGCCGACCTGCACCGCCGGGGTTTTCGTCTGGCGGCCTGGAACGCGCCCTATCTGCACCCCGACGATCCGGACTACGCCATGGCCGAGGCCGAGGGGTGGTTCGTCGAGGGAACCTTCGTCTTTACCGCTTTTGGCAGGCTCCTGGACCTCACCAACCCCGACTGCATGGACTTTTGGCAGGAGCGGGTAGACGCCGCCAAGGAGCTGGGCATCGAGGGTTGGAAGCTCGACTACGCCGAGGATATTCAGCTCGGGGTGAGCGACACCCGCATGGAGTTCAGCTTTGCCAGCGGCGAGGACGAGCGCACCATGAACCGCCGCTACGCCGAGTACTACCACCGAGCCTACGCGGAGCCCCTCGGGCTGCCAGAGGTCTTCGTGCTGGCACGGGCAGCCACAATCGGTGGCCAGCGCTACGCGTCTGTGATCTGGCCAGGGGATCTGGACTCCGACTTCTCCGACTTCAGGCATGTGGATGACGACGGCACGGTCCACGTGGGCGGGCTGCCGGCGGCGGTGCGTGCTGGCACCGGCCTTTCGGTGAGCGGCTTCCCCTTCTTCGCGTCGGACACGGGCGGGTTTCGCCACAACCGGCCCACCCACGAGGTGATGGTGCGCTGGACCGAGTACTCGGCTCTGCTGCCCATCATGCAGTATGGAGGTGGGGGTGAGAACCACAACCCCTGGGACTTCACCGACCATGGAGCCAGTCAGTTCACGCCGGAGACGCTGGACATCTTCATCCGGTACGCATCCCTGCATACGCGCCTGTTTCCGTACTTTTACACCCATGCGCTGCGGGCCCACGAGACCGGACGCCCGGTCGTCCGCCCTCTCGGGCTGGCCTACCCCGAGGACGGCATTCGAGACGACCTCACCTTCCTCTCCGGCCCGGATCTCCTGGTCGCGCCGGTGGTGGAGAGCTCCACGGAGCGAGCCGTACCTTTCCCTTCCGGCGCCTGGGTGGACTGGTGGACAGGAGATGTCCTCCACGGCCCGACCACGCTCACCGTGCCAGCGCCTCTGGACACGCTGCCGCTATTCGTGCGCGCCGGGGGCATAGTGCCCATGCTGCGCCCCACGGTGGTGACCCTCTCGCCCACGAGCGACCCATCAGTTGACAGCTTTGACGGCAACCCGGGTCGGGTCTGGGGCGTGGTGGTCCCCCCCGAGGCGGTGGGCGAAAGCAGCCTGACCCTTCACGACGGCACGATCTTGGCTGTGTCGCTGAGCTCGGACGGAGCGGTCCTCCTCCAGTACGACTCTGGCTCCGTGTATGCTGGTATTCGAATCTGCGTTCACGCCCCAGGGGTCGGCGAGGTGCTGCTGGACTCCGCTTCCATCTCCGAGGCCGTGTCGGATCAGGAGCTGGACGGGTGCGATGCCTGCTGGTATCGGGAGGGGGCAGAGCCCTGGGTCTGGCTCGCCCTGGACCCGACGAACACCGGCACCCACGCGTTCACTCTGAGGTAGCAGGCTCTGCCGCCAGCGCTCACTGGGCGACCACAGCCACCGCTGCCCGGCGGCACCTGTGCTCGATCTGGAATGAAAAAGATTGCCCCTGGCCAGGGCGAAGGTGCAGGTCAAAGACCTTCACCTCCGTGCGGGTGGGGCGCGGGCCGTCGCAGCCAAATATGCGAAGGCCCACGGCGACCCGCTTCAGGAGGCCGCTGGACCTGTTGCGGACCCTGAAGACCCCGCGCATCCCGTCGAAGCGCACCAGCCGCACGGAGGGGGCTCGGTGCCTGGAGGCGGAGCGCGTTCTTTGGGCGCCCTCCAGTGCACCAGAGCCGCAGCCGCCAGCAAGCACCACGGCTCCCAGGGCGACGAGAGCCCCCAGGAAGCAATGGGGACCACTGGAAACAGCTCTGCTCACCGCCACCTCATCCTGGTGTCCTCCAAGCTTTCTGCCTGACAGTAGCACGAACAGCCTCGGCGACAACAGCCATGATGGAGCGTAAAGTTGCCACCAACGAGGGTCTGCGCCTATCATCGGGAGAGTTCACTGCGCCGTCAAGGAAGGGAACCCAGCATGACTTTGTCGCAGGATGTGTTCATCGCGAGTGAGCCCCGGCACCTCTATCGGGCACTGCTCTGCCCGGAGGACCTCGCTGTTTGGTGGGGCTGCACCGCTGTGATTGATGCCCGGGCAGGGGGGGTCTGGGTGGGTGGCTGGGGCAGGGGAGAGGGAGACTTGGGCCATGAGACGGTGCTCTGGGCCGAGCTGGCCCGGCTGGATCCGGATCGCGGAGTGACCCTCAAGATGGGGGAGACGGAGATATCCTTCGACCTGGCCAGTGAGCGCTCCGGGACGAGGATGACGGTGACCCAGACCGGCTTCCCCGCATCATCTCCGGAGGAGGAGCAGGCCGCCTTCCAGAGCTGGATCGACACCGCTCTGAGCCTCAGGCTGTGGGCCGAGGAGCACCATGGAGCCGTGCCAACCGAGAGCCCAGGGGATTTCGCCCCGGAGCCGACCGCCCAACCGGAGCCGACTGCCCAACCGGAGCCGACCGCCCAACCGGCATCGGAGCCCCAGGCCGCCCAGGCCGCGGCGGTGGATGGTGCGGCTGATCCTTACGGCGCCGCCGATGCGGTGGCCAGAGGTGACTACCGTGTGCTCGACGATGGCGGCTTTGGGGTCACCAACCCGCACGCGGTGATAAAGTCGTGGTCCAAGGAGCAGGGCTTTGGCTATGTCACCCATGAGCAGCTCGGGGAGATCGTCTTTGACTACGACGG
>JAJRWW010000454.1 GCA_024276595.1 Myxococcota bacterium | reverse complement strand
GGTCCTTCCTGGCGGAGTGGGCCGCCAGGAGCCTGCGCAGGGTGGCGGCGTGACGCAGATGCTCCTTGTCGACCACCTGGGGCATCACCCTGGAGAGGCTGGCCAGCACGTCCACCGCGGGGAAGTGGCTCGCCTCGGCCAAGTCGCGGCTGAGCACGATGTGCCCGTCCAGGATTCCCCGCACCTCGTCGCTGATGGGCTCCTCCATGTCGCTCCCCGCCACCAGCACAGTGTACAGGGCCGTGATGGATCCGCGCTGGGAGTTGCCCGCCCTCTCCAGCAGCCTGGGCAGCAGGGCGAACACCGAAGGCGGGTAGCCCTGGCGCGCGGGGGGCTCCCCGGCGGCGAGGCCAACCTCCCGCTGGGCCCTGGCGAAGCGGGTGAGGCTGTCGGTGAGCAGCAGCACCCGCCGGCCCCGCTCCCGGAACCACTCGGCTATGGCGGTGGCCACGAAGGCCGACTTGAGCCGTACCAGGCTGGGGGCGTCCGAGGTGGCCACCACAGCCACCGAGCGGGATAGACCTTCGGGGCCGAGGCTCTCATCGAGGAACTCGCGCACCTCCCGGCCGCGCTCGCCCACCAGGCAGACCACGCACACATCCGCGGCGGTCTGGCGGGCGACCTGGCCCAGGAGCGTGGACTTGCCCACCCCGGCGCCCGCGAAGAGGCCCACCCGCTGGCCCTCTCCGACCGTGCACAGGCCGTCCAGGGCGCGAACGCCGAGGCTCAGCGGAGCAGAGATCCGGCGTCGGGTGAGGGGATCCGGTGCCGGGCGGCTCACCGGCCACGGCTCGGCGTCGGGGGGGAGCGGCTTGCCGTCGGCGGGACGGCCCAGGCCGTCGAGGACCCTCCCCAGGAGCCCCTCGCTGCAGCGCAGCGAGAGGGGGCTCCCGGTGGGAACCACCTGGCAGTCCGGGCCCATGTCCGTGAGGGGCCCGAGGGGCATGAGCACGGCTTCATCGCCGCAAAACCCCACCACCTCTGCCTCCAGGATGGTCTGGCCGTCGCGCTGGATCCGGGCCAGCTCTCCCACCCGGATATGCGGCGCCCTTGCGCGCAGCACAATGCCGGTGGCCTCTGTGAGGCGGCCCCGGGCCTCCATGCGGCCGGGCAGGGAGCGAGCCACGGTCATGGCACGGTCCAGGCGGGCGAGGGGCTCCTCGCGGTCAGGGCTACTCACCTCGCCCCCCAGGTCCTTGGATGGGCTCCTCGGCGAGGAGGGCCTCCTGGAGGGCGGCAAGCTGCACCTCCACCGAGCCGTCCAGCTCCCCGGCCTCCGTCTCCACCAGGCAGCTTCCAGGGGCGAGGGTCTCGTCCGGCTCCAGGCGGAGCTCTGCCCCTGGGGTCATGGCCTGGGCCAGGTCTGGCGCGGCGGAGCGCAGCCGGTCCGCGTCCTCGGGGTGGAGGCGCAGGGTGACGCGCTGGCACCAGCTCACCTGGGAGAGGGCCCCTCGGGCGAGGCTCTCCAGGGCCTCGGGGTGCTGTCTCAGCTCCTCCTTTAGCACCCGGCGCGCCAGGTCCACCGCCAGGCGCACGAGGCGCTCCCCGGCCTCCGCGCGCAGCCGGAGGGCCTCTGCCCGGAGGGCCACGGCCGCGGCTGCCGCCTCCTGGCGGGCCCGGGCGAGGCCGTCCTCGTACCCGCGGAGCCGGGCTTTCTCGGCCTCGGCCTCGGCGCTGGCCAGGATCGACCGGGCCTCCTCCCGGGCGGTGGCGATTGCACGGCGAGCCTCGCTCAGCTCCTCCAGCTCCGGGCGACGGACAACCACCCCGCCCCTGTCCAGCACGTGCCCAGGGACCACCTGGATGTCTGTGTACCCCATGGGCGCCAGGATATCTCAGCTCCGGCTCGATCCCCAAGGGGAAACCTGGGATACTCAGCGGAGCGGCGGGCCCTTGGAGGTTTTTTCGGAATGGGACGGGGCGCACGCCGGTTCTCTGCTGTCGGAGGCTCAGGCGCAAGATGGCTCGAAGACGAGGCAAGGGCGGCAGGTCGAGGGGAGGTGAAGGGCGCGGCCAGCAGGGCCAGCGCCGAGGAGGCGCCACCCAGGAGGGCGAGGGAGCGGCTGGAGAGGCGGACGACCTGGCCATGCCTCCATGGGAAGGAACGGGCTGCTCGCGGCAGGAGCGGCGGGAGCGGGCCCGCTTCGAGGTGGCCTGGGAGCAGTTCCGCCGGGGGGACTTTCGTAGCTGTGGGCGGGCGGCCGCGGCCCTGGCCGCTGACGCGGCGAGCGGCCAGGTTCGTCGCCGGGCCGAGGGACTCAGAGAGAGGCTCAGGGTCGATCCCCTGGCGCTGGTCATGGCCGCGGTGGCCCTGGCGCTGGTGCTCACGGCGGGGCTGCTGACCTTTGGCTGAGGAGCACCTGGGCCAGACGAGGAGATCTGGCAGAACGTCTCTGCTCGATTCTGTATGCGCGAGCACTGGATTCCTGCCCAAGATCTGCTACAGTAGATGTCTCTTTGGCTTTGATTTCACCTGGGATTACTCTGTCTTTGCGGCGCAGTGGCGCAGTGCCTTGGGCTCTCCTGGCGGGAGAACCCCACGCCGAGCAGATTTGGTGGTTGACAGGCCACCGCGCTGCCCGTATATTGCCGCCCGTTAATTCTGGTCCGCGGTGTGCGGTTTCTCGCTTAATTCGTTAGCAATAATGGCTTGTTAGGTATTTATCGTCGGAGCGGATCGAGCCTGTATCGACCCCCCGGAGAGAGGACGCCTTGATGTTCAACAGCGACAGTGGCGAAACGAGCCTGCTCCCCTATGTCCGGATCGTGAAGGAAGAGTACAGCGAAGAGTTCGAGGGCATGGTGGAGGAGTACGTCTGCCAGCGCGGCGACGTGAACGTGTACATGATCGTCTCGCGGCGGCACATGCACATGCGCATCCTGGACTACCGCATCGGAAACTACCAGCTCAAGCGCAACATGCTCGACGCCTTTGCGAAGCGCAAGCACCTGCGGAAGGTGTTTACGCTCGTGGAGAAGCAAGACAGCAATAGCTGGCGCACCGTGGGCTTCTCCAGGGAGGCTGTGGTGCCCGCCTTCTTCCGCACGGCGGATGCCTATGTGATGAGCCGTGCCTACGACGAGCACGGTGAGCCCTTGACCGGAGGCCTCTCCAAGATCAGCACCGAGTACACAATCAAGCCACCGCGCAACGTGCGCAAGCCGTCGGGGCTGAAGGTGGAGGTCGTACAGGATCACGAGAAGATCTTCGACAAGGTCTACAACGACGGCGCCACGCAGTTTTACTGCCCCTTTGGCAAGGGGTTGAAGGGGCCGGAGATTGCCGTGCAGGCCAAGGTCGGTCGCAGCGCCAAGTGGGTGGTCGCGGAGATCAACGACTCCTTTGGCCACGCCAAGCTGGATTTTCTGCACACCGCCAGCAACGTCAAGGAGCTCGGGATGCTGGTGCACGGGGCCGAGGCGCTGGTGAACACCCTCGAGGAGCTGGAGGTGGCCAACATCTTCGGCATGTCCCCGGTGGACGAGGAGATGACCGCCGAGGCCTTCGGCGCCGCCGGGTTCCGCAACACCGGGCAGCTCACCCGCCACGTCACCCACGAGGGCGCAGACCCCATCGACGTGCACGTGTGGCACCGGCGGATCCAGCCCAAGCGGTAGCCGGGCTCTCCACCTGGCTGACTACTCCCAGCGGATCGTGCCCAGGAGCCTGGGCGCGCCGGGCATCTCGGGGCGGATCCTGCAGAGGAAGCCGTGCTGTCCGCTGGCCACACAAGGGATGGTGCCCTTGTAGCGGTGCAGCCCATCCCCCAGGTCCTCCTGCCACTGCATGGCGTGCGGCTCTCCCTGGGGTATTCCAAAGCTCTCGTCCACCAGCCCGGCGTAGGCCTCCACAGCCACCTGGCCGGGCTGGAGCTGCCCGAGCTGCACCAGGGCCTCCACCTCCACCGAGCTGCCCACCGGCCTGTCCCTCACCTGGGTTGGGAGCCTGACCTCCTGCACCCGCACCCTGGACCAGTTGGTGTAGATCTGCTCCAGCCAGGCGGCCTGCTCCCGGGCCATGGCGAAGCCGTCGCCAGTGAGCGCCATGTAGCCCTCGTGAGCTCTGTGGTAGTACCTGTCGTGGTAGGCCTGCACCATTCGGTTGGTGTTGTAGACCGGTCCCAGCCGGGCGATGGAGTGCTTCATCATGGCGATCCAGCGCCTGGGCAGGTCGTTGGGATCCCGGTCGTAGAAGAGCGGCACCAGGTCGCTCTCCAGGGTTCGGAAGAGGGAGCGGGCGTCCACCTGGTCTCTGTAGTCCGGGTCGTCGAAGGTCTCGCCGGTACCGATTGCCCAGCCCACATCCGGCTCAAAGCCTTCACACCACCAGCCATCCAGGATCGAGAGGTTCAGGCCTCCGTTGAAGACCACCTTCATGCCGCTGGTGCCGCTGGCCTCCATGGGGCGCTGGGGGGTGTTGAGCCACACGTCCACGCCCCCCACCAGGTAGCGCGCCACCTCGATGTCGTAGTCGTCCAGGAAGACCACTCGCCGCCGCACCTGGGGGTCTTCGGCAAAGTGCACGATCTGCTGGATCAGGCGCTTGCCCGGCTCGTCCAGGGGATGCGCCTTGCCGGCAAAGACGATCTGGATGGGGCGCGTGGGGTGGTGAAGCAGGCGCCGCAGCCGGTCTGAGTCCGAGAGGATCAGGGTGGCACGCTTGTAGGTGGCGAAGCGCCGAGCGAATCCGATGGTCAGGACGTCCGGGTCCAGCACCTCGTCGGCGGCCTCCAGGTGGGACTTGGTGAAGCCTCGGCCCCTGAGCTGGGTCTTGAGGTGCTCCCGGGCGAAGGTCACCAGGCGTGCGCGGCGTCGGCAGTGGACCCTCCACAGCTCGGCGTCGGGGATCTGGTACACGCTCTCCCAGACCGAGTGGTCCGCTGGCTCGTCCACCCAGCGGTCTCCCAGGTAGCGGTTGAACAGGCTGGCCATCTCGGGCGAGGTCCATGTGGGGGCGTGGATCCCGTTGGTGATGGAGCCGATGGGGATCTCGTGGACAGGTATCTCCGGCATGATCTCGTGGAACATGGCGCGGGTGACCGCTCCGTGCAGCTCGCTCACGCCGTTGACGGCGTTGGCGTTCCGGGCGGCGAAGAGGGCCATGTTGAAGGGAGCATCCCCATCCTGGGGATCTCCCTGGCCCAGGGCCATGAAGCGCTCGAAGTCCACGCCCAGCGCGGCCACGTGTGGTCCCAGGTACTTCTCCACAAGGTCTTTATGGAAGAGGTCGAACCCGGCCGGGACCGCCGTGTGGGTAGTGAAGACGTTGGAGGAGGCGCAGACGATACGCGCTTCGGAGAAGCCCAGCCCCTCGGCCTTCATGAGCTGGCCAATGCGCTCGAGGGCCATGAAGGCCGAGTGGCCCTCGTTCATGTGAAACACCGAGGGGCTGTGGCCCAGGGCGGCCAGCATCCGCACCCCTCCGATGCCGAGCAGCATCTCCTGCTGGATTCGGTCCTCCCGGTCGCCCCCGTAGAGGTAGTCGCTGATGTCCTGATCCTGGGGCGAGTTCTCCTGGATGTTCGTGTCCATCAGGTACAGGTGTACCCGCCCCACGCGAAGCCTCCAGACCTGCGCGAAGACCTCGCGACCCGGGTACTCCACCGATATGACGAGCGGCTCCCCACCCTCGCCGCGCACCAGCTCGATGGGCATGTTGTAAAAGTCGTTGGCCTCGTAGCGCTCCTGCTGCCAGCCGTCGGTGTCCAGGCTCTGTCGAAAGTAGCCTTTTTGGTACAGCAGCCCCACCCCCACCAGCGGGAGGCCCAGGTCGGAGGCAGACTTCATGTGGTCCCCCGAGAGGATCCCCAGGCCCCCCGAGTAGATGGGCAGGGCTCTGGCGAGGCCATACTCTGCCGAGAAGTACGCGATGCGCACCTCGCGGGGGTCGCTCTCTGGGTGGGTCTGCCCGTACCAGGTGGAGGCCCCCATGTAGCGCTGGTACTTGTCGTGCATCTGGGAGAGGTGGTGCAAAAAGCCGTCGTCCTCGCTCAGCTCATCCAGGCGGCGCTGGTCCACGAGGCCCAAGAGCGCCGCCGGGTTGTTCCCTGTCTCCTCCCAGATGGCGGGGTCGATCCTCCTGAAGAGGAGAAACAGATCCGAGTCCCAGGACCACAGGAGGTTGTAGGCCAGGTCCTGCAGCGGCTCCAGGGGCCCTGGCAGCACGGGCACGACGTTGAACAGGTGTGGGGTGGTCATGAGGAGATAGCTTACGGATCGGCTCCCGAGAGAGCAAGCAGAATGAAGAAAAACGTGACTCTGATCTGAGTCAATATGGTGGGTGGGGAGAGCGGGGAGAGCCCGGAGAGCGGGTGGAGCCCGTCACTGGCGTTCCAGGCGCTCCAGGGTCTCCCTGGCCAGCTTCTGGATCTCCTCGTCGTCGTGGCCGTCTGCGGTGATCTCCAAGAACGCCCTTGCCTCCTTGCCTCCGATGACGCCCACCACTCCGATGACCTTGCGCAGGCGCCGAAGGTCACCTTGCCTGGCGTACCGGACCAGGGGCGCCACCGCGACGGGATCCCGGATCTCCGCCAGGGCCCCCAGGCACAGGTCGCGGACCCTCTGGCGGCGCTCTCTGGAGAGCACGGCGAGGATTTGGGGCACCGCCTCCCGGAGCTTGCGGAAGGCGGCAGCCTTTATGGCCATCTCGCGCACATCGGCGGAGCTGCCCACGCCTGTATCGGGTGTGGAGCGGCCCATGATCAGCGCGGTCATTGCCGCCGGGATGCCCACGTCTCCCAGGGCGGTCAAAAGGCCAGCGATGGCCATGGGCTGCCAGGGATCTACCCGGTCGGTCCAGCCCTGGTCCAGCTCCTGGAGCCTGGAGGAGCTGATGGCGTGGACGAGCACCGCCGGGGGGGCGGTGCGGAGCCGGCGCTCGGTGGACATCTGGCGCAGGAGCTCCCCGGCGGCGGAGCGCAGCAGGTCCAAGTACAGGGTCTCGAGGCTCTGCAGCTTCTGCACTCGATAAACCTTCTCGGAGAGACCATTGCGGAGGAAGCCCGGCGCGTCGGGCCCCTGGTCGAGGGGGCGCAGCTCCAGGCTCACCAGCACGGAGGCCTTGCCCCTCTCGGAGCCAACCTGGGACTGCAGCTCCAGGTGTGCGGTGAGGGAGTAGGCGTCCCGCCCTCTGGGTGACCCGCCCAGGTCCACCAGGTAGCCCTTCAGCTCCTTGAGCAGGCCCAGGATGAGCCCGCGCATCCGGGTCCTGGTGAGGCGGACCACCTGCTCGGCAGAGGACGTGCGGTCTCGCAGCTTGAGGGCCACTATCCTCAGGAGGTGACCGGTCGGCTGCGCTCCCCCGGCAGCGGAGGAGCGGCCATGGGGGGGAGCTGGCTCCCCTGGGCACGAGGCCAGCGAGGTCAGAAGCACGAGCAGCGCGAAAGATGAGTGGACATGTCGCATCGAGAGGGATAATGCCCTATCCTCTCGGTCGGGCATAGGCCGACCTTGGGTCAAAGACAGGCCGTTGGGGCAGAGCTACACTTTTGGCGAGCCCTCCGGACGAACGACGGATCGTGGATCAGATGACCGAGGCGACTGCGACATTTCGTACCATGGCTCCCCACCAGACCCGCGCGCTGGCGGAGCTCCTGGGGCGAGGGCTGGTGGCAGGGGACGTCGTGGGGCTCGTGGGTGAGGTGGGCGCAGGGAAGACCTGCTTCGCGCAGGGGCTCGCGGTGGGGCTCGAGGTGGACGAGGCAGAGTACGTGCGCAGCCCGTCCTTCGCCATGGTGAACCTGCACCGCGGGCGAGTGGAGCTGGCCCACGTGGACCTCTACCGGCTCTCGGAGCCGGAGGAGGCGGTGCTGGTGGGGTACGAGGACCTGTTCGATGGGGCCACGGTGGTGGTGGTGGAGTGGTTCGACCTCTTCCCTGAGCTGTGGCCAGGAGCATTCCTGGAGGTCACGCTGAGAGACCTGGGTGGGGAGTGCCGGGAGATCCAGGCGCGCGCGCTGGGCTCTCGGCCAGCGAGAGCCATCGAGCTGTGGGAGGCGGCCTGGGAGGCGGCCAGGGAGGCGGCCTGGGAGAGCTGATGGCAGGGTGGTGGCGCTGTGGCTGCCGGCTACTCGGAGGCGAACTCCTCCTTGAGCTTGTCGTCCCACTCGTCGGCCACCTGGGCGACCGTGTCGAGCATGTCCACGAACTCGATGTAGTCGATGCCGGCCAGGCCCCGGAAGGCCCGGAGATAGACGTAGTCGTTCTGGGCGTCGATGGCGAAGGCGCCGTCGCTGGTGCGGAGGAAGTTGAGCTCGAGGAGCTTGCGGTAGAAGTCGATCTGTCGGCTCTCGGGCACCTTCATGATGGCGCTCAGAAAGAGCAGCACGCCCTCCTTCTCCAGGACGTTGATGCCGATGATGGCGCTGCCGCGTTTGACCTTGGTGTAACCGTCGTCGTCCAGCGTGGAGAACTCCACACCAACCTCTTTACCAAACTTGTTGATGTAGTCGTCAATCAGCTTGCGGTAGCTAACCGCGGTGTCTTCATTGCTCATCGAATCCTCCGGGGAGATAGAACACCCAGTTTCGAAAAACGACGCGCCAGCGGGCGGCTCGCCCTCGACCCATCGGCCCATCGGCCCATCGGCAGGTGACGTTAGCAGCACTGGTCGGAGCTTGTCAACGAGCCCAGGGCGACCCAAACCGATCACGCCCAAAAGAGTCGGCCTCCTGGCCGCCTCGAGATTCCTCGGATGTAGGGAATCATCCTGCGATCCATCTCGCACGTTGTGAAGCAAATTCTTGACAAGAAATTCTTCCCGATTTATTCTTACTGCAGCATCTGGACGTTGAAGCGCTGTCATGAGAATCACATCCCGAGGACAGATCACGATTCCAAAGCGTCTCCGCGAGCGCTTTGGGATCACCACGGCCACGGAGCTGGAGTTCGTGGAGAGGGACAACGCCCTGCTCGTGGTGAAAAAGAGGCAGGCAGGCGCCCTGGAGCGGTTCAGGGGCATGGCCAACGCCGAGGGGCTTCCCGGATCCACGGACGAGCTGTTGGCCCTGCTCCGAGACGACGGGCACGACGAGACGGCGTGACGGCGTGACGGCGTGACGGCGTGACGAGGCGGCGTCACTCGTCGGCACCACGAGACAGCACGACACGACATGGCTTCGGAGGCTTTTTCGAGCACTGCGGGCGGAGGACACCATGCGGTTCGCTGTGGACAGCTCTGTGGTCATCGACATCTTGCTGGATGACTCGCTCTTTGGACAGGGCTCCCAGGTGCTCCTCGAGGAGTACCTGGCGATAGGTTCGGTGGTGATCTGCCCGATCACGTTCGCTGAATGCGCGGCAGTGCTTTCTCCGCCAGAGCGCTTCGAGTCTGTTGCCTCCGAGATGGGGCTCATCTGGGATGACTTCACCCCTGACGTCTGCGGGATGGCTGCCTCCATGTGGCAGGAGTACCGCAGACGAGGAGGGCCTCGCGGGAGGATCCTGGCAGACTTCCTCATTGGCGCCCACGCGCGACAGCGCGCCGACGGAATCCTGTCGCGAGACCGTGGCTTCTTCCGGTCGTACTTTCAGGGGCTTCGTGTCGTCGAGCCTGAGGCTCGGTGACGGCCTACCCGACCGGACAGTCGAACCGGGAGATGCGCCGG
>JAJRWW010000453.1 GCA_024276595.1 Myxococcota bacterium | reverse complement strand
TTGGAGCCCTCCTCCAGCTTGTACATCTCTCCCACGTTGCTGCCCGCAAGCACGATCAGGTACGCCTTGGTGAGATCCTTCTCTCCCACCAGCTCGCTGAGGTCGATGGACGTGACTCTGGTGACTTCTTCGTCCGCCAATTGGGCCCTCCGAATGGTGGCCGATATTATCGAACCCTGATGCACATATCAAGCGATCCGGTACAGCGGGGTGAAGATCCGCTGTGGCATCTGCCCGAATGTAATTCCAACGACTTGTGGAGCAAGACTGGCTTCTCGACATGGAATCTACATCCTTGTCGAGAAGCTGCGCAATAAACGCGAGCATTTTCCGTGCGGCCTGGCGACAAGAGCTGCAAGCGCTCGGAGCGGCACGGGCTACTGTGGCACCTCGTACAGCACTCACCTGGCTGGATCGGCACCCGGGGCGGCGACAACGTTGACGACCGACGCTGTCGGAGAATATACTTGGTACTATTGTGACCTCTTCTGGACAGCAGATCGTGAAACATCCAGTAAACCACACGTCATCTTTAGTAGTTCACCCGTTCTCTCTCGCCGCGCTGTCACTGCTCGTGGTCGCGGCCTGCGGAGAGTCTAGACCAGGCAACGACGCCTCGGTAGATGCCTGGGCGGTCGACAGGGATGCCTCGGCCCTCGACGCAGGAGAGATCGAGCCCGATGCCTCTGCCCCACGCTTTGGAGTAACAAACTCGGTCCCGGCCGCGGCCTCCATCTTTGTGGAGAGGGGCATCCTCTGGCAGCGCACCATGCAGTTTGTCGCTTGGCACCAGGTCGAGCCAGTGGCACCGGTCACAGAAGATGCAAACTCTTACACGTGGGACGAGCCGGACGCCATCGTCGCGGCTTTCCAAGAAGCCGGTGCCGAGCTGCAAGGCATGCTGTCGCCGTTCTCTCTTTGGGCAAACCCTCTCACTGAAGATCCCGGTACGGGAGTGGACGCAAGGGCATATCCTCCCCTGCCCGAGTACATGGACGACTTCGCGCGGTTCGTGGCAGCCGTGGTGGAACGCTATGACCACGATGGGGCTCCCGATGACATGCCAGGGCTGCTGCGACCAGTTCGCTTCTGGCAGCTTGGTAACGAATACTACAACGCCGCGCACTGGGGCGGTACACCGGAGGAGTATGTGGAGATGTTGGCGGTCGCACGCGCCGCGGCAAAGCAGGCTTCGCCCGAGGTGCAGATCATTGCCAGCGAGGTCCCCGGAGTTCCTGCAGCTCTTGACACGACTGACCCGGAAGAGATCGAGGCGCGTGCAGCGCCCATGTGGTCCACCTCTGCGGGCGTTTTCATGACCGAGCAGATGCGAGCACAGGACGAGTACGATATTTTCATCACGCACTTGAACGGACGTGGTCGCTTCGTTGCTGCCACCCTCTGGTTTTGGCAGACAAAGCTCACAGAGCTTGGGCCAGGCCGACCCCTTTGGTGCGGCGATGCGGCATCTGGTCCGCTACTTGGAACAAACCCCCTCGGGTACCGAGATGATGCTGTTGTGGCCAGGGAGCAGGCACTCTTGGAGATTCTTGCATCTGGCCCAACGGATCCAGAGTACGCAACCACCATGGCCTGGTATCGCGCCGAACAGGCTAGAGAGGCTGTTAGAAAGCCGGTGGCTGCGGTGGGGGCCGGAGTCCGGCACATGTACCTCACCTCCGTGCTCGACTGGCCTGGATACGGCCTGCCCGAATGGCGCTTTCACGGTCTGATCGAGGCCAACGGTCATCCACGCCCTGCCCTCAGGGCATACGCGCTCGCCGTCGAGCTGCTCGGCAGCGCCCAGGACATGACCGCCCTCTCCTTGAGCTCGCAGGTCTTTGCGTACCGATGGACAACATCTGGACGCGCTCGCTATTGCCTTTGGGCCGACGACCCGGACATCACTGATGGAGTCGAGCCCATCGTCATCCAACAGCTTGAGGTGGGATGGCCGCGGGTGCGGATAATCACGCCGCCTGTTGCGGAGGAAGACCCTGACCGCACAGTCGAGGAGCGCGCCACGGTGGACGGAGTTGTCGAGCTCGAGCTGGGGTCAACCCCCCTCTTTGTTGAGGAGGCCCCATAGTGGGTGAGGTCCTCCGGCGACAGTGCACGGGACCAGTCTGAAGCTAGTGGGTAGCAGCTCTCGTGCTGACCTCTGGGTTCAAGGGACGTTCGGTCAAGGTGGGGTCAACGGTATTGGCGGAGCCAGCCTATGACCTGCTTGGCCACGGAGTAGTTGCCATGCTCGGCTCGCGAGCGCTCGACATACCGATGGCTAACGCCCTGTGCTTTGAGCTGCTGCACCAGGCGTCGAACAGGGCCCACCGAGACGCTCTTGTCACGGCCACCGTGAACGACCAGATACGCCGGTAAGGGCCGCTTGTTTCGTCGCAGGAGGTCCATCACATTGGGACCTGTGCGAAAGCCTCCTGTCTGTGGAAACACACCGCCAGACAAGACTACTACTGCCCGAAACATCTGGGGATGACTCAAGCTGATCTTCCAGGCACCGTACCCACCCATGGAGAACCCCAACAGGTAGACGCGCTTGCGATTGTAGGGCATCAACCGACCCACATGCCGCACCGCCTCCACCACATCGTCTCCCGCCGGTCCCAGATACCAGCTAGAGAGACCTCGTGCCTTGGGCGCAAGGATCATCCAGCCGGTCTTCTTGTACCGTCTGATCGCACCCTGGATGGTGCGTTGCTCATCTACGCCGCTGCCGTGCAGAACAACCAGCAGAGGTGGGGGGCGGCGCGGATCGTACTGCGGAGGCACGAAGAGCGAGTAGGGCTGAAGTGTTCCGTCAATGGCCGACCGGTGCGCAAACCTGAAGCTGACGCCGCGCTGCTTGAACGCTGGCGTGGGTGACTGTAGCAGGCGCACAAGCATGCGGCTCTCGCGCAGGATCTTCTTCAGTGGAGCCGGGTCGGCGCTCGGGGCCCGAT
The DNA here is from genome assembly GCA_024276595.1 of Myxococcota bacterium. Lineage (GTDB taxonomy): Bacteria > Myxococcota_A > Polyangia > HGW-17 > JAJRWW01 > JAJRWW01. The sequence goes on along the minus strand of JAJRWW010000453.1, from coordinate 1,594 downwards.
CAAAGATGAAGTGCAGCAACCACCGCACGCGAATTGCCAACGACGGAAGGAGTGGATGGTTGGCCCGTCCAGAACGCTCGAGCTTCTGCCACGCGGCATAAAGCATCAGACCATCGGCGCCCACAACAAAGACCTTGCGAGATGTGTGAAAAAGTAGCTGTGAGCCACGGCGCAACCTGATCACAACCTGGTAGTCACCAGTAGGAATGCTCTTGGGAGCTCGAAGGGATAGCTCGGCAACTCTCCAGGTAGTCGTTGCACCGGTCATGTCGTGCTTTTGGCGAGCCAACAGACGACCCCCGACGCGCATCTCGGCCTCCACACGGTATGGTGCGCCACGGTCGGTAGAAAGCGTGCACCCCAGCGTCAATGGCAAAGGATATCCAATGAGGACAAAACGTCGTCTGAGGCTCACCTGGCACTGGGTTCGACGTGGACGAGGGGCAAAATGGAACGTTCGCACCCGTCGCCATGAAGTAAACTCGGCGTCGGCAAACTGGTCAGGTACAAGCATCCGCTTGCTGCTTCCGCGGCCCTTTCCGAGGTTGTCCGTGTAGATCACGTTGATGCCCCAGCTTCGATGCACCAAGGGGCGAAACGGGTCAAGGTGGCGCCAGGGAATGCTCGCCTCGTAGGTGACAAGGCCCGCTTCCTTGTCGACACGATGGGCAAACGCAATGTCCTTGACAGGCTCGGAAGGGAAAAAATGTCCGTTACGGTTGACCACCACCACCTGCTTCCCTTTTGAGGTTCCGGCAAATCCGAGGGTCACGAACCTGCTGGTGGTGGAGCGATTGGATGGATCCCCAAGGGTCAGCATAAAGCCATCCCCATGTCGCCAGGCCCGAAAGGGCACATGGCGCGTCCCATCCTTGACCTGCAAGGCGACATAGAGACGGTTCAGGTCGTAGCAAAACGCGACCTTCACCGACGTCTCTGAATGACGGGTGGGTAGAAGCGAAAGAGGCTGATATTCAAGCGCAAAGAAACGACGTCTCGGCCAGTCGTGAAGCTTGCCATCGATGCGGGGAGGCTTGAAGGTCTCCACGATGGTCGACGTAGGGCTGCCACGATGCTCGGATGTCAGGAGAAAACCACCTGACGTTCGGAGCCCTCGTTGTGCTCCTGTGCTGGACGGGCACCCAGCGGCCATCGCAGAGGCCACGATGAGAAAACAATAGATGGTTTTACGGGTCGCGTGCGGCTGATGGCAGCAGCCACAAGTCCTGTACAAGTAGCGAAGAGCACGGGCATTCGTCATGGCACACCTCCATAATCCCTCTTTGTCAAGAAAGCGTCCTCTGTGGACCATTCTCTGGTTGGATTCCCTGAGAGGCCATTTTGGATTCATATTTTTTCTGAGGGACCCCTTTTGCTGGCCCTGCGGAGGCCGTCGCACGCGCCCGGGTAGTCGGGCTGTAGCTCCAGGAGGCGTCGATACAGGCGCACTGCGTCCGCGGTGTGACCGGAGCGAAGGAGGGACTCGGCGAGGTTGAAGAGGGCCACCGGGTTGACAGGGTCCAGGGCCAAGGCTGCGCGATACTGCTCCATGGCGCGCGACCTCTGGCCGAGGCGCTCGAAGATGGCGCCGCGA
>JAJRWW010000452.1 GCA_024276595.1 Myxococcota bacterium | reverse complement strand
GCGAGGCTTTCTGCTGCTGCGCAGCAGGGAGGGCAAGCTCTCGGTGGAGGTGGCCAGGAACATCGACCGGGAGACCATTCGCAGGGGCGGCCTCACCTTCAGCCGATCCCTCGCCCAGGAGGTGGCCGAGACCGGCACATCCATCCTGACCCTCTCCGCCCAGGACGACGCCCGGCTCCAGGTCTTTGCCTCGGTCTCCGAGCTGCGTCTCAAGTCGGTCATGGGCGTGCCCATCCGCACCGCGGACCGCATCCTGGGCACGCTGTATCTGGACAACCGCTTCGTCAGGGGGCGCTTCGACGAGCAGGACCTGGAGCTCGTGCAGAGCTTCGCCGACCAGGTGGCGGTGGTGCTGGAGAACGCCCGCATGACCCAGCAGCTCAGGAGCCAGCGGGAGGAGCTGGAGCTGGCCAGGCAGGAGCTGGAGCGCCTGAACCGGCAGCAGGCAGCGGAGCTGGCCCAGACCCGGGAGGCCCTGGAGATGGCGCGCCGGGACCTCAAGCACGACTACCCGCGGATCGTCGGCCGTAGCCCGGCCATGCGCCGGGTGCTGGAGCTGCTGGACCGGGTGGTAGAGCACGACGTGCCGGTGCTCATCGGCGGCGAGAGCGGCACCGGCAAGGAGCTCCTGGCCCGCACCCTGCACGAGCACGGTCCCAGGAAGGACCACCCCTTTGTTGCGGTCAACTGCGGCGCCCTCCCCGAGCCCCTGCTCGAGTCAGAGCTCTTCGGCCACCAAAAGGGCGCCTTCACCGGCGCCCACCAGGACCACGTCGGGCTCTTCGCCCAGGCGGACGGGGGGACTCTGCTGCTGGACGAGGTGGGGGAGATGAGCCCGGCCATGCAGACCAAGCTCTTGCGGGTGCTGCAGGAGGGCCGCCTGAGACCCCTGGGCGGCACCAGCGAGGTGGCCGTGGACGTTAGGATCCTCTCGGCCACCAACCGGGACCTGGCCGACCTGGTGGAGCGCGGGGAGTTTCGCCAGGACCTGTACTACAGGCTCAACGTGGTCAGCGTCGTGCTTCCGCCCCTCAGGAACCGCCCGGAGGATCTGCCGGCCCTGGTGAGCTTCTTTGTCGAGCGCGCCGCCGAGCGACTGGGCCTGCCCAGGCGCAAGGTTTCCAAGGCCGCCATGGGGAGGCTCCTCGCCTACCCCTGGCCCGGCAACGTGAGGGAGCTGGAGAACGTGGTGGCCAACGCCATGATCATGGCCGACGGGGACACGGTCGGGCCCGGCGACCTGACCCTCAGCTCCGCGGTCGGCCTCCCCGGGCGGCGGGGCCGCCGCCTCGCGGACCTGGAGCGGGAAGCCGTGGAGGCCGCCCTTCGGGAGACAGGGGGCAACCGCACCCGCGCCGCCAAGATCCTGGGCATCTCCAGGGTGACCCTCCAGCGAAAGCTGAGGAGATGGCAAAAAGAGCCCTGATCAACTCCGGACACCAGCGGTAGAGCGCGCCAGGAGCCTCTCACTCACCTTCGCCAAAGAAGTTTCGGCGGCGCTCGTTGATGTCGGAGAAGATGGTGTCGATGTCCTCCCCGTAGGAGGCAGTGACCTTCCTGGCCTCCATGTCGAGCACAAAGGTGGAGTCCTTGCCATATATCTTGGAGAAGACCACCTTGAACTCGTTGCCGGCCTGGTCCACGCCCTTTATCTCGGCCAGCTCGTCGTTGTACGGCGCTGTCAGGTTCCGCTTGCAGGCGCTGTTGATGCACTCCAGCTCCACCTTGGCCCCGTCGTACAGCCGCACGCCCTCCCCCACGATGCAGCCGTGCTGCCCCAGGGTCGCCGAGAAGTAGAACATTGTCTTGCAGGAGAAGGTGGTGGCCCGCAGCCGTCCCACCAGCTTGATAATCGAGCCATCCAAGAAGGAGAGCTTCTGCCCACAGGCGGGGCAGGAGAAGGTCATCTTGCCTCGAGGTTCCATCTACACTGTCTCCTTGCACGGCCAGAGGGGGGCCGGCCGCGTCTACACCTCTATGTACTCCAACGCCCGCGTGGGGCAAAAGCGCGCGCAGGCGGGGTCGCCGCCGCACACGTCGCACTTGATCACTGCCTTGTCGGCCGACTCCACGCTCATGTTCCCGAAGGGGCAGGCAGGCACGCAGGCGTTGCAGCGCACGCAGCGTTCGGGCTGCACGTCGATTGCCCCGGTGGTGGAGCTCCGCCACAGGGCGAACACGGGGCAGGCCTTGACGCACGCCGCCTCCTCGCACTGCAGGCAGAGCAGCGGCACCCACACGTCCCTGCCCACCGCCCGCACCTGCACCCGGGACCGGCCCGGCACGCCGTCCTCCAAGTGGCGGAAGGCGCAGGCCACCTCGCAGGTGCGACAGCCGATGCAGCGCGCCGGGGACACCGTAAGCAGCTTAGTCATCGCTCGCCTCCTCCCTGGCGTCGGGCCCCAGCGCCATGTGGGCGAACATGGTCTTGGCCAGCCGCGCCCGGCTGCACTCGTCGCACAGCTCGAAGTGCTCAGCGGGCAGGCCGCTCCCCTCCACCCGGCTGGCCTGGTACTCCCTGGTGATGTACGCGCGCCCGCAGGACGCGCAGCGCACCAGCTCGAAGTCGCGGCCCCAGATGGAGCGCATGCCATCGCGGTCCACCAGGGAGATGTTGTCCGTGGGACAGACGCGGGCGCAGCTCCCACAGCCCACGCAGTCGGGGGGGGCCTCCTTCAGGGGGGCGGCCACCTCCCTGTGGGCGCCGCGCCCGGCCATGCCGATGGCCGAGAAGCCGAGCTTCTCGCAGATGCGAACACAGAGCCCACAGAGGATGCAGTCGTCCCGGTTGCGATCAGGGGGAAAGCTGGAGCGGTGCAGCCCCGCCTCCGCCGCCAGGCCACGGATCACCTCGGAGCCCGGGCAGCGGGCCAGCAGCAGGTCCAGGACCTCCCGGCGAGTCTCCAGCACCGCCTCGGACTCGGTCTCCACCTGCAGGCCAGCCCTGGCCGGGTAGTTACACGCCGTCACCACCCTGGTCTTGCTCCGGCCCCGCTCCCTCACCTCGACCACGCACAGCCGGCAAGCCCCGTAGGGCTCCACCGCCTCATGGTGGCAGAGGGTGGGCACGTCGAACCCCGCCGCTCGGATGGCCGAAAGCAGGGTGGATGCCTTGGGCACGGTTACCCGACGGCCGTTTACGTCCAGGTTCAGCATCTGTACTCCTATGCCACGTCTATGGCGTCGAACTTGCAAGACTGGATGCAGACGCCGCAGCGGTCGCACTTGTCCGGGTCGATGACGTGGGGCTTCTTCTTCTCGCCGCTGATGGCCTCCTGGGGACAGACCCGCCTGCAGAGGGTGCAGCCGTTGCAGGCGTCGTTGATGGTGTACGAGATCAACGAGCGGCAGACCGCTGCGGGGCAGCGGTGATCGCGGATGTGCGCCTCGTACTCCTCGCGGAAGTAGCGCAGGGTGGAGAGCACGGGGTTGGGGGCTGTCTGGCCCAGGGCGCACAAGGAGCCGCGGCGCATGGCCGTTCCGAGGCGCTCGAGCAGGTCCAGGTCGCTCTCGAGGCCCTCGCCCTCGCAGATGCGGCTCAGCACCTCCAACAT
>JAJRWW010000451.1 GCA_024276595.1 Myxococcota bacterium | reverse complement strand
CACCTTGGGACCGATGCCCGTGACGATCATCTTGTCCTTGGTGATCTCCAGGGTGGCCTTGTCGAGCATCTTCGCGAACTGGGTCCGCATCTTCTCGCTGCCCTTTTTGAACATCTCCGTTGCGGCCACGGTCTTGCTGCCTTCAAACCTCCAGGTCCCCACGAGCTTGTTGGCGGCGGCGCTGGACCCTGAGGTGGTCCCGCTCTTTTTGCCGCAGCCGCCGGCTGCCAGCAGCACCCCGCAAACCAGTGCCAACCCGATCATGCTACGCTTTGTCATCGCTTTCACTTGCTTCCTTTTGCTTGATGCTGCCGTCCCAGGGCTACGCACAGTACAGGGGTTGCAGGTTCACTTCAATGTCTTTGCCAGGTATTGGGTGTTGCAGAGCGCTTGTGTCTGTGGCGTGATCAGCCCCGCGACACGGGTCCCAGATGGTGGGATCCCTGCGACAACCAGGCACCGTGACGAGGAGGCAAGGCAGTGCGCGATGCAAGTGGTCGGATCATCGTGGTGAGCGGGGTCACCCGCGGGCTGGGGCGCGCCATGTGCGAGGGGTTCGCCGCCCGAGGCCACCGAGTGCTCGGGTGCGGCCGGTCCACGGAGCTGCTGGAGGAGCTCGGGGAGCGACTCGGCCCGCCCCACGAGCTGGCCGCCGTGGACGTGGCCGACGACGGCGGCGTGGCCGCCTGGGCCGCCGGGCTCCTGGAGAGCCACGGCCCACCCTCGCTGCTCGTCAACAACGCAGCTCTCATGAGCGCCCCGGCGCCCCTGTGGAGGGTGCCGCCTTCCGAGGTGGACGCCCTGCTGGCGGTCAACCTGGGCGGCACCGTGAACCTCATCCGCCATTTTGTCCCCGCCATGATCGACAGAGGCCACGGTGTCATCGTCAACTTCAGCTCGGGCTGGGGCCGTTCCACCGCCCCAGAGGTTGCCCCCTACTGCATGACCAAGTGGGGCATCGAGGGGCTCACCGGCTCCCTGGCCGCCGAGCTTCCCAAGGGCCTCGCCGCCGTGGCGGTCAACCCGGGCATCATCGCCACGGACATGCTCCGCCGCTGCTGGGGAGATGGCGCCGACGCCTATGACTCCCCCGACGTCTGGGCTCGCGCCGCGGTGCCCTTCCTGCTCGACCTCGGCCCACAGCACAACGGCAGATCCCTCTCCATTTGACAGGCCCTCATCTCGGAGTCAGCCGATGCACTACAGGCAGAATCAGGTTGACGGTCCACCCCTTGGCAGTGTGTACTATCGCGGCTTGACGCAGGCTCTTGGCTGGCCCTCAGCCGGCTCGGCTCATGTGGCCGTGCCACGACTCCTTTCGTGACCACGGCGCTCGAGGAGCCCACGGCTGAGTTGATGTGCTCGACCAGCGGAGGCCGCGTCGGTGGGCTGCAAGATGGCACACACGCTTGAAATACCCGTGGCGCTTTCCAATCGGCACTGTCACCTGAGCCGGGCTCACGTGCAGACGCTTTTTGGTGAGGGCCACGAGCTGCCCCCACAAAAGCCGCTCTCTCAACCCGGCCAGTTCGCGGCGGAGGAGACAGTCGAGGTGGTTGGCCCCAGGGGGAGCATCCCGGGCGTGAGGGTCCTCGGCCCGCCCAGGGGAGCCAGCCAGGTGGAGCTCTCCCTCACCGACGGCTACGTCCTGGGTGTGGCGCTGCCGGTGAGGGTCTCCGGAGACGTGGATGGCACCCCGGGGGGACACATCATTGGCCCCAAGGGGGCGGTCAAGCTGCAGCAGGGCCTGATAGTTGCAGCCCGCCACATTCACCTGGAGCCGGCGCACGCCGCTGCCGCAGCTCTGGTGGACGGTCAGCGGGTGGCTGTGCGAGCAGTTGGAAAGCGAGGGCTTATCTTTCAAGAGGTGGTGGTGCGTATCAGCGACAAGTTCAAGACCGAGATGCACCTGGACACGGATGAGGGCAACGCCGCGGCCGTGCGCACGGGCGACCTGGTGGAGGTGGTCGGCGACATCTGCACACTCTGTCCGGAGCCGAGCTGCTCCATACGCGATGATCGCGTCACCTCGGCTTCGCGCCCCTATTGCGACTTTTCCCAGAGGCGCTACCGCGTCCGATAGGCTAGGGAGCCCTGGTGAGCGAACCTGACAACAGCACCATCGACCTCTCCTCGCTGGTGGCCATGATCACCGAAGGGGTGCTGGCGCATGTCTCCCCGTCACAGGGGGGAGTGGCTCCGTCGGGCGGCGGAGGAGACCCATCCGCGGGCGAAACCGGATCTGGCTTGGGGGGTGGCACAGGGAGCCCTGGCGCGGAGCTCTCGGGCTCGGTGACCGAGGGACGTCGGATCACGTGGGTTTTTGCGGCGCCCTGTGCGCACCTGGCCCTTGTCTGCGGCGAGCTTGCCGTGCTTGCGCGCCTGGGTCATCGCCAGCGGGTGGTGGCCTGCCTCGACGTGGTGGATTGCCTGCGCCGTGCGGCGTGCTGGCCGGGCGAGGGAGCGGACCTCACACTCCATGGCCTGGAGTCAGGCGGTCGCGGCCTGTCGTCGCTCCTGGCCTCGCTGGCCGACCAGGAGGCCATCTACCTCGGCTCCGTTGGGTGGGCTCAGGCAAGGGCCTTGGCCGAGCTTCGGGACGAGGACGCCTTCGTGTCCCTGCTGATCTCGGGGCTGACCGCCGGCAAGAAGGTGTGGTTGCCCTGTGGACCTGGAATGGGTGGCCTCCAGGGCCTTGTGCTCCAGGAGCGATCCACGGCGGCGCCGGCGCTCCTTAGCCAGGCCCGGCGGCTCTGGCGCGCGCTAGAGTCTCTGGGCGTCGGGCCGCTCCCACTGGGGGAGCTACGGCGTCCCCTGGCCGCCCTGGAGGTGGAGCGGAGCCCTGCCCATGGCGCCCTGGGTGGGCTCCTCACGGAGGCGGACGTGGATGATGCTGCGGCGGCGGGCCTGCGGGAGCTGCGGATCTCGCGGGGCACGCTCGTGACGCCGCTGGCGCGGGACAGGTCCCGCGCGCTGGGGGTGTCCATTGAGCAGGTGTGAGGCCGAGTGCTTGCCTGGAGAGGCGCCCACCGAGAGGCCATCGGGCGCAGGACCTACGGCTGAGAGAAGCGATTGAACGCGAACCGACCGGCTGAGAAGCGATTGACACGGAGGAAGCGATGCAGCTAGCACGGGTGGTAGGCACGGTGGTGAGCACTCAGAAGACAAAGCTCATTACCGGCATGAAGCTGCTGGTGGTCGAGCCCGTGGACGCTCGCACCCTCCAGGCCGCCGGGAAGCCCCTGGTGGCGGTGGACGGGGTCGGTGCGGGGGAGGGGGAGGTGGTGCTCTATGTCACCGGCTCATCCTCCCGGCTCACAGAGCGCACCAAGGACAGGCCCGTGGACGCGACGATAATGGCCATAGTGGACTTCGTGGAGGTAGATGGCGAGCAGACCTTCGCCAAGTGAGGGACGCAATGAAGGTGGATATCACCAGCGATCAGATGACCCGCCTCGTGGAGGAGGTGGTGGAGCAGGTGCGGATGCGCCTGGGCGATGGAGTGGCGGGGGCTGGCAACGGGGCCCAGGTGGCCTCGGGTGCCCGGCCCTCCCCACCGCCCGTCGCATCGGTGTCGGTGGGCTCTCCCAGGACCGCGGCGGCCGCCGTGTCAGCGGCGGACCACTCGGACGGCGTGTTTCCCGACGTGGACGGGGCAATCGACGCCGCGGGGCGTGCCTTCGAGCAGCTCCGGAGCTGCACCCTGGCCGATCGACAGGCGTTCGTCGCCGCCATGCGGGGTGCCGCCATGCGAGAGGCCGAGCGCCTGGGTCGCTTCGCCGTGGAGGAGACGGGCCTGGGCAGGGTCAGCGCCAAGGTGCAGAAGATCCTCCTGGCGGCCCAGAAGACTCCGGGGACCGAGGACCTCGCTCCCGCCGCCTACACGGGAGACGACGGCCTGAGCCTGGTGGAGCCGGCCCCCTACGGTGTGGTGGGCGCCATCACCCCCAGCACCAACCCCCCCTCCACGGTGGTGAACAACTCCATCTCCATTGTGGCCGCCGGAAACTCGGTGGTGTTCAATCCCCACCCGTCGGCCAGGGGAGTCTCCAACGAGACGGTGAGGGTCCTGGGTCGAGCCATCGTGGACGCGGGCGGCCCCCCCAACCTGCTGTGCTCTGTTGCGTCCCCCACCCTCGAGTCCAGCCAGGCGCTCATGGCCCACCCTGCCGTGCGCCTGCTGCTGGTGACCGGCGGTGGGGTGGTTGTGAAGCTGGCCATGACCAGCGGAAAGAAGGTGGTCGCTGCCGGACCGGGCAACCCGCCGGTGATCGTGGACGACACCGCCTCCTTGAGCCACGCCGCCAGACACATTGTGGACGGCGCCAGCTTCGACAACAACGTGCTTTGCATCGCCGAGAAGGAGGTCTTCGTCTACAGGAACGTGGCCGACAGGCTCAAGGAGGAGCTCCGGCGAGCAGGTGCCTTCGAGGTGACGGGTGCCGACAGGGACCGCCTGGTGGAGCGCTGCCTGGATCTCTCCACGCGGGAGCACCCGGTGGCCGCCCGGGACCTGGTGGGCAAGGACGCCCAGGTGCTCTTGGGGGAGGTCGGCCTGTCTGCGCCTCCCCACACGCGGCTCATTTTCTGCGAGGTGGACGACCTCCATCACCCGCTCATCCAGGCCGAGCAGCTCATGCCCTTCCTTCCGTTGCTGAGGGTGGACGGCCTGGATGAGGCCCTGGCCTGCGCCAGGCAGGCGGAGCACGGCTTCCGCCACACGGCCACCATGCACTCGGAGAACGTGGT
>JAJRWW010000450.1 GCA_024276595.1 Myxococcota bacterium | reverse complement strand
GGTCACGAACCTGGTCTGCTTGATCATGGCCTGCGCGTCATCGGCCTGCGGGGACGACGGTGGAGGCGGCACCCAACCGGACGGGGGGATCGACAGCGCGGTTCCGCCCGACGCCCGGCCGCAGAACGACGCGCAGGGGCAGTACGACGGCACGGTGGATCCGGGCACCATCATCCCGGCTGACCGGCGCATCGACTGGCGCCCCGGGGTACCTGGGGGGATCCCCGACCTGTCCGTGGTGTGTCCGCCCGGTGCGACGAGCGTCACGGACTTCGGCGCTGTGGGAGACGGGTCCACCGACGATGCCCAGGCCTTTGCCGACGCCATCGCAGCCGCCGTAGAGGGCGACGCCATCCGCGTCCCTGCAGGCACCTACCTGCTGCGCAGCGGGATCACCATCGACAAGGGCATCGTGCTCTGCGGCGATGGCGCGGACGTCAGCCGCCTGTACTTCGACACCGCGTCCAGCGGGATCTCCATCGTGACCTACGACCGCGGCGACTTCACACCGGTCACGGCAGGCTTCACCAAGGGCTCCACCCTCTTGACCGTGGACGACCCGTCGGCCTTCCAGGGGGGCGGGTACGCCGAGCTGCAGCAGACCAACGACTGGGACGAGATGGATCCCGAGGGCACCTGGCGCAACGCGTCCTGGGTGCCAGAAAGCTCGGTGGGGCAGATGTTCCAGATCGTTGCCGTGAACGGCAACCAGCTCGAAGTGGACCCACCGGTGCACATGGACTACGACGCGGGCTACGATCCGGTCATCCGGCCCATGGGCCTTGTGGAGGGGGCTGGCCTGCAGGGTCTGTACCTCACCCGGCTGAACACCAGCGATCACCACACCGTGGAGATCAAGAACGCCGTGGGGTGCTGGATCCGATCCTGCGAGAGCGACACCACCTTCCGGGCCCACGTGAGCTTCTCCTCGGCCCTGTGGTGCGAGGTCCGCGACAGCTACATGCACGACTCCCACGATCACGGCGGCGGGGGACATGGCTATGGCACGAACCTGGGCAACCACGTCACGGCCTGCCTGATCGAGAACAACGTCTTTTCCACCCTGCGCCACTCCATGCTGGTGCAGGTGGGCGCCACGGGCAACGTTTTCGGCTACAACTTCTCCATCGATCCCCTGCAGAGCGAGGGCGGTAACTGGACCCCCTGCGACATCTCTCTTCACGGCCACTACCCCAACATGAACCTGTTCGAGGGCAACGTGGTCCAAGAGATCGACGTGAGCGACTACTGGGGCCCCTGCGGACCGGGCAACACTTTCTTCCGCAACCGCGTGCAGAGCGAGGGGATCCAGGTCATGGACTACTCCCACCGCCAGAACGTGGTGGGCAACGAGCTGGGCACGGACCCGAACGTCGTGGAGGTGGAGGCGTCCTGCAACGACACCCTCATTCACGGCAACTACGAAGACGGGGCCATCACCTGGGATCCCGGCATCGACGAACACAGCCTGCCCGTCTCCCTGTATCTCCCGGCCCGGCCTCCCTTCTTCGGCAATCTGGACTGGCCCATCACCGGCGCTGACCTCGCCCCCAACGGCGGCGCTATCCCAGCAGAGCGGCGCTACCTCGACGGCCACCCCGTCGGCCCCTGACGCGGAGCGCCCGCTGCCCTGCAGGCAAGATTCCTTGTGGATGGAAGCCAGGCGGATGGGGAAATGACTGGAAACTGGCCCGGCTCTCGGCAATACTGGCTCGTCGCCCGTGGCTCGTGGCTCGTCGGTCGTCGGGCAAGGCGTGTCTGGTCCCAGACCAAGGCGGCCTGGTTCGCGGCCCTTGGCCCCGCCCTTGGCCCCACTGGAGCAACAGGTGGCCACCAGAGGGTGATCGTTCAGGAGGACATGCATGGACAGCAGCTCTCGGATCTACGTGGCGGGCCACAATGGGCTCGTGGGTGCAGCGATCATGCGGCGTCTCCGGGAGGAGGGGTACATGCACCTCATCCACCGGGATCGTGCGGACCTGGACCTCACCGACGGGAGGCAGACCGCCGACTTCTTTGCCGCCGAGCGGCCAGAGTACGTGTTCGTGGCCGCCGCCAAGGTCGGCGGCATCCACGCCAACAACACCTTCCCGGCCGACTTCATTCGCGTGAACCTGCAGATCCAGACGAACGTGATCGACTCTGCCTGGCGCCACGGGGTGAAGAAGCTGCTCTTTTTGGGCAGCTCCTGCATCTACCCAAAGCACGCGCCCCAGCCCATGCAGGAGGGCCACCTGCTCTCTGGCCCGCTGGAGCCCACCAACGACGCGTACGCCGTCGCAAAGATCGCCGGCATCATCATGTGCCAGAGCTACTACCGCCAGCACGGGGCCAACTTCGTGGCCGCCATGCCCACGAACCTCTACGGCCCGGGGGACAACTTCGACCTGGAGTCCAGCCACGTGCTTCCGGCCATGATCCGCAAGCTCCACGAGGCAAAGGTCTCGGGCGGAAAGGTCACGCTCTGGGGCTCGGGGTCACCCCGGCGAGAGCTCCTCTACGTGGACGACCTCGCCGACGCGCTGGTGTTTCTCATGCAGCGCTTCGACGCGAGCGATGCCGGGGTGTTTGTCAACGTGGGGGTCGGTGAGGACCTCACCATCGCCGAGCTGGCGCGCGAGATCGCCGACGTGGTGGGCTACGGGGGAGAGGTTGTGTGGGACCGCACAAGGCCCGACGGAACGCCCAGGAAGCTGCTCGACGTCAGCCGGCTCACAGCGCTTGGTTGGCGGGCGCGCACCTCGCTCAGGGCAGGCCTGGAGAAGACGTACCAGTGGTATCTGGAGCACGAGGTCAACAAGACTGGCCGGGGCTGAAGGGCCAGCAGAGAGGCACCCATGACTGCGCGAAAGATCGCTTTGATCACAGGGATCACCGGACAGGACGGGTCCTACCTGGCGGAGCTGCTGCTGGACAAGGGTTACGAGGTCCACGGGACGGTCCGACGGGCGAGCAGCTTCAACACACAGCGGATCGAGCACCTGTACCAGGATCCCCACGTCGCCGACCGGCGGCTCTTTCTGCACTACGGGGACCTCACGGACGGGTCCAACATCTCGCGCCTCATCGAGCGGCTGGAGCCGGACGAGATCTACAACCTGGCTGCGCAGAGCCATGTGAAGGTCTCCTTCGAGGTGCCTGAGTACACCGCGGACGTGGTCGGGATTGGCACCATCAGGTTGCTGGACGCCATCAAGGACGCCCGCATCGACACCCGCTACTACCAGGCATCCACGTCCGAGCTCTTCGGGCTGGTGCAGGAGGTGCCGCAGCGCGAGACCACGCCCTTTTACCCGCGGAGCCCCTACGCGGCCGCCAAGCTGTACGCCTACTGGGTGACGGTGAACTACCGGGAGGCCTATGGCCTCTACGCCTGCAACGGCATCCTGTTCAACCACGAGTCGGAGCGGCGCGGCGAGACCTTTGTGACCCGGAAGATCACGCGGGCGGTGGGGCGCATCAGGCATGGCCTCCAGCAGGCCGTCTACCTGGGGAACCTGGCGGCCAAGCGGGACTGGGGGTATGCGCCGGAGTTCGTGGAGGGGATGTGGCGGATGCTGCAGCAAGAGTCGCCAGAGGACCTGGTCCTGGCCACCGGGGAGACCCACTCTGTGGAGGAGTTCTGTGCGGAGGCCTTCCGGGCGGCAGAGCTGCCGCTCGAGTTCCATGGGGAAGGGGAGACCCGCCGCGGCGTGGACGCCGACGGGATCGTGCGCGTCGCCGTTGACCCCCGCTACTTTCGGCCCACGGAGGTGGAGCTGCTGGTGGGCGACCCTGGCCGAGCGGCCGAGGTGCTGGGCTGGGTTCCACGGACGAAGTTCTCCACGCTGGTGCAGAAGATGGTGCACCACGACATGGAGCTGGCGCGCCGGGAGGCGCAGAGCTGAACGCTCCTGGGCCGGAAGGGATCGACCTGGCCATGGGGGAGGCTCGCTTCGGCCCTGGGTTCGGGGGGCGCGCCGCTCCTAGGAGAGAGCGCTCGCCCAGCTCACGTAACGCTCGATGCCCTCCTCGATGGGCACGGTGGGGCGGTAGCCGAGGTCGGCCTCGGCCAGGGACACGTCGGCACAGGTGACCGGAACATCCCCCAGGCGATCCGGTGTGTGGCGCACCTTCGCGGGCTTGCCCACGGCCTGCTCAATGAGCGTCACGAGCCGCTCGAGGGACGTGGTGCGGGTGCCGCCGAGGTTGTAGACGTGGAAGCCCTCGGTGCACGCGTCCACGGCGGCCACGGTGCCCGTGACGATGTCGTCGATGTACGTGTAGTCCCGCGCCGAGCTGCCGTCACCGTAGAGGGTGATCTGCTCGCCGCCCTCCACCATGCGAACAAACTTGGCGATGGCCATCTCCGGCCGCTGCCGCGGGCCGTAGACCGTGAAGTAGCGCAGGCAGGTTACCGGGAAGCCGTGCACGTGATGGTAGTTGTAAGCCATGACCTCCATGGCTCGCTTGGTGGCCGCGTAGGGGGAGGCTGGCCGATCACATGGATCGCTCTCCGAGAAGGGGATCTCGCTGCGCACCCCGTACACGGAGGAGGATGACGCGAGCACCACCCGCTTGACGCCGGCCAGCCTGGCGGCCTCGAGCAGGACCATGGTGCCCCGGATGTTGACCCGTTCGTAATCCAGGGGGCGCTCGAGGGAGGGGTGCACCCCGGCGAGGGCGGCCAGGTGCAGGAGCGTGTCGCAGGGCGGGCTCCCCATGTGTCGCTGCAGGAGCTCGCCATCCAGCAGATCGCCCTCCACCAGCTCGAAGGAGCCATTGGCAAGGGCTCCTTCGAGGTTCCGCTCCTTGATTGGGCGGTCATAGAAGGGATCGAAGTTGTCGAGGCCGACCACCTCGTGGCCGGATGCAAGCAGCCGATCCACGGTGGAGGAGCCGATGAAACCAGCCGCACCTGTAACAAGCAGTCGCATTGCTCGGGAGTAAACTTCGATTCAGAGCGGCAGGCAAGTACAATCCACAGGGAGCCGGCCTCTCCAGGTGGGCGCCTCCGCCCGGCCGCACCGCCTGGTCTGCCAAATGTGGAGCCTCCCTACCGAAGCCGGATCCTGGCGTCGGCTGCTCCGGCTGCCCTCCCCTGGGGCGCGATGAAGAACGGGTTGATCTCCATCTCCGCGATGGCTGGCAGGTCCCCGGTGAGCTGAGAGAGGCAGGCGATGTTCCGGGCAAGGCGTGCCTCGTCCACCGGGTCGTCGCCTCGGGCGCCGGACAGCAGCGGGTATGCGCTGATTCTGCGGATCATGTCCAGGCCCTGCTCCTCGCCCACCGGGTGCAGGCGGAAGGCGATGTCCCGGATGATCTCCACGTAGACTCCGCCGTAGCCAAAAAGGAGCAGTGGGCCCAGGGTGGGGTCGGTGGTCATGCCCATGATCGTCTCGTGACCCCTGGCCATTTGCTGGAGCAGGATGCGTGGCTCGTTGGCCGATGCAGGAGGGCCGTCCTCTGCCCCTTGCTCCTCGCGCCAATTGCGGGCTATCGAGCCGAGCTCGCGCACCGCCCGCACCAGCGCTGCCTCATCCCTGAGGTCCGCCTTGACCCCTCCCAGCTCGGTCTTGTGGACGAGCCCGGGCTCATCCAGCTTGGCCACGAGCGGGAAGCCCAGCTTGTCCGCGGCCGACAGGGCGGCGTCCACCCCGCTCACGCACTCGAACGGGAGCACATCCAGCCCGTAGGCCAGCATCAAGAGCAGGGACTCCTCCAGACCCAGCACCTTCCGGCCCTGGTCTGCCACCTCCTGAATGATGGATCGGGCCGCGTCCAGGTCCACCTCCATTCGAGTGATGGGGGGCTCCGGATCCCGGCCCACGTGCTGGCCCACCCGCCACAGGGCGCGCATGGCGTACGCGGCCGACTCCGGGAAGAGGTAGGTGGGGATGCCCGCGTCTGAGAGGATGCGGCGGCCCTTGAGGGCTGTCCTGGAGAGCCCCATGAGGCACGCAAGCATCGGCTTGGGGCGCCCTGTTTCCTCGAAGACCCGTACGATGGTGCGGGCCACCTCCAGGCCGTCTATCATCACTGGAGGCACCAGGATTGTCAGGATCATGTCCACGTTCTCGTCTGCCAGCACCGCCCGGAGCGTCACCTCGTAGTCCGCCGGCCCGGCGCCCGCAACCATGTCCACCGGGTTGTGCACGGCCGCCGCCGGGTTGAGGCTCTCACGCAGGGCGCTGGTGGTGTCTTTGCCGAGCTGTGCCATCTGGAGGCCGTGCGCCACCAGGGCGTCGGTGGCCAGGATGCCCGGGCCGCCGGCGTTGGTGAGCACCGCCACCCTCTCGCCGGAGGGGAACACCAGGCTGGAGATGGCGCGGCCGATGTCGAACAGCTCCTCCACGGTGGAGACCCGCACCATGCCGCACTCCTCGAAGAGGGCGTCGTAGGAGACGTCCATGCCGGCCATGGATCCGGTGTGGGAGAAGGCCGCGCTCGCGCCCGCGGCGGTGCGGCCGGCCTTGACCACGAGAACTGGCTTGGTGCGAGTGATGCGCTTGGCCACGGAGACGAACTGCTTGGGATGGCGGAAGGACTCCACGTACATGAGCACCAGCTCCGTCTGTGGGTCTCGCTGGAGATAGTCGAGCAGGTGGTGGCTGTCTATGTCCATCTGGTTGCCCAGGGAGGCGAAGACCGAGAAGCGCAGGTCCTGGTACTGCGCGAAGTCCATGATGGTCTCTCCGATGGAGCCGCTTTGCGAAAGCAGGGCAGTGTTTCCAGCCTTGGGCAGGGTAGATATAAAGGATGCGTTCAGGCGCACCCGGGGGTCGGCGTTCATCACTCCCACCGAGTTGGGGCCGATGGCAACCATGCCGTGGCGGCGGATCTCCTCGGCCAGCTCCGCCTCCCTGTCAACGCCTTCGCCGCCCACCTCTCGGAAGCCGGCTGTGATTATCACCAGGCCCTTGACGCCCTTCTCTCCGCACTCCTGGACCACCCCCAGCACCTGTGGCTGGGGCACAACAATGACGGCCAGGTCCACCGGGTCGGGGATCTCCAGCACCGAAGGGTACGCCTTCATGGAGAGGACCACGTCGTGCCCAGGGTTGACTGGAAAGATCTTGCCCTGGAACTCGAAGTTGATGAGGTTCTTGACCAGCTCTCGTCCGATGGCTCCGGGGCGGGAGCTGGCGCCGAGGACCGCCACCGAGCGGGGACGAAAGATACAGCTCAGATCCTTGCGTGCTTGCATGGGGCCTTATTGCCATCTGGCGCCATCGCTGGCAAGACCCGCGGTGACCTGGCCATGGTGTAAGATGTGTGGCCGTGGTGGGACAAACAACCCAGGCGGTCTTTCCAAGAGGCCGAGAGCTTCCAGTCGGGAGGAGAGCATGATGAAGAAGAGGCGTTCTCGCGAGCTTTTTTTCCTGGTGGCGTTTGCCATGGGTGGCCTGTCTTGGGCCCCGGCGGGCTGCAAGGCCACCAGCTCCTCGGGGAGGAGCAACACCACCTCTGGTGGCGAGGCCAGGGGCGAGGCCAGGGAGGGCCCCGTGGCTCGCCCCGCGCCGGACATGGGGACAGCACCTGCCAGGCGAGCGCCCAGGCGAGCGCCCAGGCGAGCGTCGGCAAGGGCGGTGTCCCACGCCCCTCTCGGCGCGCTGCTGGGCCGTTACGTGGATGCCAGGGGGAGGGTCGGCTACAAGAGGTGGATGCGCTCGGCCTCGGACACCAAGGCCCTGGCAAGGTATCTCGCGCGCCTCGCCGCGGTGGATCCCAGCGGGATGCCTCGCTCGGAGCAGAAGGCGTTTTGGATCAACGCATACAACGCCAACGTGCTGCGAGGGGTGATGGACAAGCTGGCGGCCGACTCCTCCTTCGTGGTGAGCCGCAAGGGGTTCGCCTTCTTCGACGAGGTGCGCTACAAGGTGGCCGGGCAGCGCCTCAGCCTGAACGAGATGGAGAACGGTGTTCTCCGGGGCGACTTTGGCCACAAGAGCCTGGGCAAGACTCCGGCGCCGCGCCTGGCTCTGATACGCGGCTGGCACAAGGGGGTGGGCAAGGTGGATCCCCGGATCCACTTTGCGCTGGTCTGTGCGTCCGTTGGCTGCCCGAACCTGCGCGCTGGCGCATACCGGGGCGTTCTGCTGGAGGCGCAGCTCCAGGCTGATACGACCGCCTACATCAACGACCCGACAAAGGGCGCGGGGCCGAAAGGAATCTCTGCCATCTTCTCCTGGTTCAAGAAAGACTTCCTCGCCGTGGGGTTGCCCCCGAGGAGGTTCATTGCCAAGTACTACAAGTCTGATATCTCAAAGGTGCGCTTTTCCAAGGAGATCAAGTATAGCTGGGACCTGAACCGGCAGTAGGGCCACCTCGTGGTCCAGGTCGCCCAGGCTGGCGAGCTCGAGGGAGTGCTGCGCTATATGGTCAGGCCCTCCGGGCCGGTGCCCTCGAGGATGTCTCGCGCCACGTACCGGTCCCGGTCGTCCCGGTCGAGGCGGCACAAGGCGTGGCCAGGGTCGTGGGTGAAAAACAGCCAGCGCCCATCGTCAAGAGCCTCCTTGAATAGGGTCTCCTTCTCGTCCACGAGCAGCTCTGGGGATCGGTCGTAGCCCATTGTGATGGGCAGGTGGAGCCACGGGATGCCCGGCGCCAGGTCTCCCAGCACCTGCACCGAGTCGTGGGGTCCATGGATCCGGGTGAGGAGCATCCCCGGCGTGTGTCCGTCCGAGGTCCGCAGGGAGTAGGAGTCGCCCAGAAGCTCACTGCGCTCGCCGCGGACTATCTCCAGGCGCCCCGTGGCCTCGAGGAGAGAGGGCAGGTATGGGATGAAGGAGGCCCGGTCCCGCATGTGGGGAGCCAGGGCCCGGCTCCAGGCTCTTTCGCCCACCACGTAGGAGGCGCTTGGGAAGCAGAGGCCCGGGGTGCCTCCCTCGCGCCACGGAGTCAGGACGCCGCCTGCGTGGTCGAAGTGCAGGTGGGAGAGAACCACGATGTCGATCTCCTCGGGCCCGATGTCCAGCCTGTGCAGGTTCGAAATGAGAGAGTGCCCTTCCCCCTGGACCCCATAGCGGTCGGCGAGAGGGGGCTCCAGGAAGGCGCCGATGCCTGCCTCGAAAAGCAGGCGGCGGCCTCCAGGCTCCTCCACCAGCAGGGCGCGGGCAGCGAGGTCGATGCGGTTTCTCTGGTCCGGGGGGCACCAGCGGCTCCAGAGAGGACGGGGTGCGTTGCCGAACATCGCCCCCCCGTCCAGCCGCTGGCGGTTTCCTTCCATGGTGAACAGCTTCATTGTGCGCAGAGCCTCATGAAATGCAGAGCCTGTTGGCAGCCCCTGGGGAGCTCCCTCCGGCAGGTCGTCCAGTTGGGGATGCCCCTGGAAGGCCGTGGAGGGAGCCTGGCACATAGTAGCAAGCGCCGCCCCTGGGCGCCACCGGGCATCGGGCATCGGGTATCGGGCATCGGGTATCGGGCATCGGGTATCGGGCATCGGGCATCGGGCATCGGGCATCGGGCATCGGGCACCGGGCATCGGGCACCGGGCATCGGGTATCGGGCATCGGGCATCGGGCATCGGGCATCGGGTATCGGACACCGGGTATCGGACACCGGGTATCGGGCATCGGGTATCGGACACCGGGTATCGGACACCGGGTATCGGACACCGGGTATCGGACACCGGGTATCGGACACCGGGTATCGGACACCGGGTATCGGACACCGGGTATCGGACACCGGGTATC
>JAJRWW010000449.1 GCA_024276595.1 Myxococcota bacterium | reverse complement strand
GCTTTCCACGACGACCTCTGTATCGAAGGCAGCGGCCTGCTGCTGGATGGCCGCGTGGTGAACTACGACTCATCTTGCACCAACAGGTGCCTGGCGGCTCTCCCCTGCGGCCGCAGGAGGAGCTACAAGATCTGCTACCGGGTGCTGGACGCCGAGCGCTACCCCTGGGGCATGGGGGTTGGGGGGCGCCCCCTGGAGCCCGACATCTCCGTGGCGGTGGATCGGCGGCTGGTCCCCCTGGGATCGGTCCTGTACCTTCCGGAGCTGGACGGCGTGGTCCCCCCGGGACGGAGCGAGCCCCATGACGGCTGCGTTCGGGCGGACGACATTGGCGGCGCCATTCGAGGCAAGCACGTGGACATCTTCGTGGGCAGCCGAGGCCGCTGGCGAGCCTGGGAGCGCATCTTCCCGACGCGCTCCTGGTTCTCGGTCGTCCTGCACCATCCCCGCTGCAGCCACCTCCCGGGTGGGGGTCCTGGGGGGTCCAGGTGAGGCGGTGGCTGCTGGCACTGGTGGCCTTCTGGGCGGCCCTCGGAGCCGTGGTGGGTCTGGTTTTGGTCGCGGCAGAGGACGGGCCGCCAGCGCCACCGTCGGGGCCCATGACCTGCGACTCCTTGCAGCGGCGGGCACAGCGGTGCGCCGACGGCCTGGCCGACCTGGCAGCGGACCTCGTGGCTCGCCACATGGAGGGCAAGGGGGAGCCGCCCCTCAGCGTCAGCGCCGCCCGCACCCTGGCGGCGACCATGGCCTACAGCGCCATCTCCGAGGGCCAGGTCGCTGCACGCTGCAAGCGCCTCTGGTCCTCCACCCACGAGCGCGTGAAGCGGCTCCGACGGGGGCTGGAGGCCTGCTTTGCCAGGACCGGGTGCCAGGCCTTCGTGGAGTGTGTGCGCAGGGCGGCGGATGGGCTGGATCTGGGCTCCCTCTGAGCCCGCACGAGCCGGGGCGGTCGCACGGTGTGGGGGTGCTTTTCAGCGGTGGCGCCGGTGGCGGTACATGTCTCTGGGCAGGGGGCAGTCCAGCCGGTAGGCGATCTTGGGGTCCCTGATGAGGGGCCCCCGCCTGATCCCCTTTCCCAGGGGTCCGGGGTGGGCGCCGGGTCGGAGCCGCTCGATGGCCCACAGGTCCTTGGTGCACCAGCCGGTGACGTAGATGACCCCTGTCTTGGGGTTGACCGCCACCCCGGAGGCCTTTACCACGTCCAGCGGGAGGATCTTTTTTTTGAAGGTCTTGCTGTCCACGATGGTGAGGGCGTGACCGGCAAAGGCCGTCACGTAGATAAAGCGCTCATCGGTGGAGAGGGCCACGGTCCGAGGGCCCTTGCCTATCCAGACGGTCTTGATCACCTTTCGCCTGGCGGTGTCGATGACCTGGAGCATGGAGCCTCCGATGATGGAGACGTAGAGGCGCTTGCCGTCCTTGGTCAGGGCTGTGTGACGGGGCAGCTTGCCGGTGCGGATCTTGTAGAGGATCTTCAGGCGGGCGGCGTCCAGCACGTACACGTGGCTGCCCCCACAGATGGCCACGTACAGGAGCTTCCCGTCAGGGCTCACGGAGATCCCCCTGGGGTGACGGCCCACCTTGGCCGTGAGGGCTAGCTTGCCCGTGGCCGCGTCCAGCTTCGAGACCGTGGCCGACTCCCAGCTCGTGACGTAGAGCCATTTTTCCTTTGGAGAGAGGGCCATCATCTTTGGGAAATGGCCGGTCCTCGTGCTCCAGCGGATCTTCCATGTGCGGGTGTCCATGGCCTGGACCTTGTACCCGTAGTAGTTGGAGACGTAAAGGGTTCGGGAGTCGCTGGAGACCACCGACTCTATGGTGTTGCCGGGGAAGCTCACCTGGCGCAGGTGCTTGAAGGTCACCGCGTCGTACACGTCCAGGTTGCGGCGGTTCTTTCGCCCGAAGTTGGTCACGAAGATGCGCTTGCCGTCGGGGCTCACCGAGACTCCCTTGGGCATGATCCCCGTGTGGAGGGCGCCCCAGATTCGGAAGGTGTTGCCTCCCAGGGTGACCGTGTAGCCCACCTTCCTGGGGCGGGGCTTTCGCGCCAGGGCGGTGGAGGCACCGGGGCCCCCGATGCCCACCAGGGCGAGGAGGGCGAGCCACGCGAGGGCGGTGGAGGTCAGGGACCTGGTACTGGCAGGGGCGTTGGGCGCTTGGCTGTGTCTCATGGGATCCTTTTGGCCGTTTTCGAGCAATGGTGCTCCATGGCGATCTCCACCCTCCTGATAGCACCATGGGGGCTTGCTGGCCATCCACATGATGGACGTGAAAAGGGGGTTTTTTCTTCTATGTATCTTTTGTAACGTAGCTCATGTGAGGAGGCTTCGTATGTACGCACGGTCCGACAAGGTTTGGCTGGTTTCTGGAGCCCTTCTCCTCGCCGGAGCAGTTGGCTGTCCGGCGAGGCCCGCACCGGTGGAGCCCAGGGGCAGGGCGGTGGTCCACGCCCGGCCGAAGGCCCGCCCGGCGCCGCGCCGGAGGGCGACGGTCTTGCTCCCGGCCGAGCCGCCGGCCACCTACCGGGAGTTCTTTACGGTCTTTGCGGGAGGCAAGAAGGTCGGCCGGGCCTATCTGGGCTTTGAGCGCAACGACCGGGGGGCTCTTTTCGAGCTGCGGTACGCATCATCTGACCCCTGGTTTCGGGTGACCCGCCACGTGAAGGTGCAGACCGACGAGAGCTACGTTCCCAGGAGCGTCTGGGCGCTGGAGATGGAGCAGACCGTGGGGACCACCTTGCGGCTGTACACCCAGTATGACGTGAAGATCGGTCCGAAGGAGGTCCGGGTGGACACCACCAGGTTCGGCTTCCGGTGGTCCAACCGTTACCGGCTCAAGTCGCCCATGGTCCTGGCGCGCTACCCGCTGCTGGCGGCCTACCTCCTGGCGCGGCGCCACGCCAGCGCTGGTGCGACGCGCGCCACCTACGCGGCGCTGGATCTCGCAACGGGGAGGGTGACGCCCCTGAAGCTGGGCCTCGGACGGAGGGGCAGCTCGGCGCGCCTGCGGCTGGATCTGGGATCTCGTGGGTCGCTGGAGGTGCGCTACGACGTCCCGTGGGCCAGGCTCAAGTCCGCCAGGGGAGTCGGGAGGGTGCCGAGCTTTGCTGCCGGCGGCAAGCCACCGGGGCTGGTTCCTCCTCCCGCGTCATTCAAGCGGGCCCGACGGGTCAAGCCCTTCAAGTGGCCCGGGAGCCTGCCCGTGGTGAAGATCGCCGCCAGGTCGGCTGGTGGCCAGGTGATCCGCGGCCTTCTCTCGCTCCCCGCCGGGGCTCGAAAGAGCAGAAAGCTCGCGGCGATCATCATCGTCCCAGCGGCCAACACCAGGGACTGGGACGGATCCATGGGTATGAAGAAGATCTACGCGGAGCTGGCCGCCTTCCTGAACCAGGCCGGTCACGCAGTGCTTCGCTTTGCTCCCAGGGGGGTGGCTCCGAGCGGCTCGGGGGGAAAGCTCGGTCTCGCCACCTATTACGCCGACCTGCGGGCGCTCGTGAAGGCCGTGCGGGCGAGCCCCTACATCGCCCGCGGCCGCATCTTCATGCTGGGCCACGCAGAGGGTGGGCTCCTGGCCGCCCACTTCGCCTCCCGGCGGGGCTGGGCCCTCCGGGGGCTGATCCTGGTGTCCACGCCGGGGGTCCCATACACCGACTACCTGCTGGACCAGTGGCGGCGCCGCTGGGAGACGGTGGGCATGCCGGTGAAGGAGGTCAAGCGCCGCATCAAGTACTTCCGCTCCCTCATCGCAAAGGCCGTCAAGGGGGGCGCTCGTTTCTTTGGGCGCCCTGGACCCCTCATGGCGGACCTGATCCGGCTGAACCCCTTGAAGGCCTTTCGCAAGGTTCGGCGACGCACCCTTATCCTGGCGGGGGGAGCGGATGTGACCGTGAGCGACGACGACGTAAACGCCCTTCGCGCGGGAATGCCCAGAAACAAGAAGATCACCGTCGTACGTCCCAAGGGCGTGGGGCACCTCTTGCAGCACAGCCCCCGCTACCTCGAGGTCACCGAGATGTGGAGGATCCCCTCACCCCTGGCCAGGGCCGCCACCAGGCCCCTTGTCTCCTGGATCACCAGCGCTCTGCCATGAGCCCCCCTCGGGGCGGCCAGGGGGCTCCCCGCTCACCTGAGCCCGGGGGTGCCAGCTCACCCAGGGGCGCCCAGAATGCGCTGGCGGATCTTCTCGGCCCTGGCGCGCTGCTTTACGACGGAGCGGGCCAGCTCGAGCTGCTGGCGGGCGCGGTGGAGGTTGTGGTGGCCCCTGGTGGGGTGGCGACTCGGGTCCCAGCCGAAGTATCGCTCCTGCAGCCCGTCTGCCGCGAAGCGACAGGCCAGCTCCACGCACACCACCAGCAGGCCCGCCACGAAGAGCTCTGCCTCCTCGGCGGTGGGCAGGCTCCCGGCGGCCGCCCCGTAGCCATCCAGCGCCGCCTCGAAGGTCTCCAGGTCCAGGCGCGCATGGTCCGAGTCCTCCCCGGCGGGGTTGCACCAGGAGCGCAGCGCGTCTCCCAGCTCGGTGGGCAGGTCCAGCCTGCCCAGGGTGTCCAGGTCCACCAGGGCGTGGGCGAGGTCGGGTGGGGGCAAAAAGAGGATGTTGGAGATCTTCGGATCCCCGTGGGTGATTCGCCTGGGGAGCGAGGAGAGGTTTGGCTGGCCCTCGGCCATGGAGAGGAGCTCCTCGGCCAAGGGGGCGATCTGCTCGTATAGCCGGTGGTGTGGCCACTCGGCCAGGGCGTCCTCGAGGCGCCGGGCGTGCATTTGCAAGCCGTGGGGGTTGCGGACGAAGTGGAAATCGTGGTCCAGGTCGGACAGGGCCGCGTGGAAGCGCCCCAGGAGAACACCGGCAGAGCGAGCCACGGCGGACGAGGTTACCCGGTGTACCGTGCGACCGGGGAGCAGGGTCTGGAGGCGCCAGACCATCCCCTTGGCCTCCACCCAGAGATCTCCGGTGGAGGTGGGAACCAGCCGCGGGGTGGTCACGCCGCGCCTGGCCAGGTGGGCAGTGACGGCCTCCATGTCCAGGTGGAGGGAGCCGTCGAAGATGGGGTTGAGCCGCTGGAGCACGTATCGGCTGCCGCCGGGCGCGGTCACCCGGAAGGTGAGGTTGATGAGCCCGCCCTCGAGCGGCTCCAAGTGGCCGCTGGCCAGCCCGGACCAGTGGCCGAGCACCGAGGTGGCTGCCGAGACGCCGTCGCTCCTGTGGTGGTGCTGGCTCATCTGGTGCGTCTCCCTCGAGCTTTGCCGGGCGCCCCCAGGCTCTACTTTTTCGGACGTTGCAAGGCGGTGAGGGCGTTGCCTCCGGGCTCCCGCAGGATGACCAGCACCTTGTGTGACCGCACGAACGTGGTCTCCCGGGCCACCACCGTGACGTAGTTCAACCCCTGAAGCAGGTCCACCCGGGCGGAGAAAGCCAGGGTCCTCGGGTCTGGGTTGTCTCTGTTGGACTGGTAGTAGACCTTGCGTCGAAGACGCCTGGACCCGGGGTTTTGCACCTCCACGTAGAGGTCCAGGACCCGCTGGTCGTCCTGCGCAGTCCCCGACACGATGATCTGGGCGGCCGCGGTGGAGAGGGGGTAGCGGTTGATGCGCAGGATGGGCGGAGTGAGCTGAAAGTGGCGCTCGACCCGTCCCGGTGGAGCCTTGCCGGGGGGGACGGCCACTCGCTCGGCCTCTGCCACGGAGACGAATCCGGGGAGCTTGCTCGGGCAGAGGATCCGGTAGCGACCACCGGCGCGCCCGAGCAGCTTGAAGGCCGCACCCCGCCTGGCGTGTCCGAGGAGCGCAGACCCTGGGTCCGCCCCTGCGGTGATGGCGGCGCGGCCGGTGCGGATGATCACCCATCCGTCCAGCTCCTCCGGGGTGCGGCCGCTGCGGGTCACCGGCAGCAGGATACGCTTGCGGACCCCCTCCTGCAGGTCGTTGTCGAAGATGGTCAGCTCCAGCTTCACCGCCTTGGCCAGGCCGGTGCGGCGCAGGTCGAAGGTGAACTCCCCGGAGGCCTCCTGGCCCGGCTCCAGCGGACCCAGGCTTACGCGCCCCCGGTTTCGGTGGAGGAAGACCTTGGGGCCGGCGAGGTTCTTGAGCACCGCCACCGTGTCGGCGCTCCTTCCGGCGCCGATGTTTCGCACCCGCAGGTGGAGCCGCAGGGACTCGCCCCACTGGGCCAACCCGTCGCCGTTGCCCAGCACGTCGTCGATGATCTGGTACTGGGCGGCGAACACGGCGCGCCGCCGACCCCGCACCCGCAGGCGCAGCCGGTGGTCTGGGGGCTGGTGACCATACTCCTCCACGAAGCGCAGGCGCACGTTCCAGATACACGAGCGCACGTCCTTGGGGATGGTCACACTGGCGGTGTAGGAGCGGCTCTCCCCGGGGTCGATCTTTCCAAAGAAGAACTCCAGGTCCCTCAGGGCGGAGCTGGCCGCCTCGCTGATGGCGCGCACCCGGTAGGCCGGTCCCAGGCCCAGGTTGGAGACGGTCACGGTGATCTTCACCTTGTCCCCGGCGCGGTAGACCTGGCTGGGTCGGTCGGTCTTCACCTCGGCCTCGAGCATGGGCACGTCGGAGGCTGGCTGAGCGGACCAGTCGATACCTCGGCGCAGGAGGGCGGCGGCGATTCGCCTCTCCTCTGCCTGCCGCCTGGCCATGAGAAACTCCCGGGCGAGGCTCAGCGTGCGCTTGCGGCTGTGACCGTATCCTTGCAGCACCAGGTCGCGCGCCAGGCGGACGATTGCGGGGTCTGCGCCCCCGGATGAGACCGGCGGCCCCTTGCGAGCCTTGGCCGTCCTGGGGGTCTCCAGGTAGCGCAGCTCGGACAGGGGACGCTCGGCGTGCCTGCGCCTGACAGGATCCAGGTGGGCGGCCAGGTCCTGCTCCTTGCGCCTTGTGCGGGAGGCGAAGTAGACGATCCGGTCGGCCTCCACGCGAACGGGGATGGCGTGTACGTCCGGCGTGATCCCGGAGGTCTGAATGGAGATGTCACCAGGGGTCAGGTACTGGGCGATGGTGAGCTTCAGCGCCGAGCCGTCGTAGTTGTCGTAGAGCACCTGGACTGACCCCTTGCCAAAGGTGGTCTCACCGATGAGCACTGCCCGGTCCTGGTTCTTCAACGCTCCAGCCACTATCTCCGATGCGCTGGCAGAGCCAGAGTTTACCAGCAGCACCATGGGAGTGTTGGGGAGGTATGAGAAGGACGTGGCGACCTTGGGCACGCGCTGGGATCCGGCGTTGCTCACGGTGGTCACGATGGTGCCCTTCTCCAGGAACATGTCCGCGGTCTTGATGGCCTGATCCAGCAACCCCCCCGGGTTGTTGTACAGGTCCAGCACTACCCCCAGGACCTTCTTCTTCTTCAAGGCAGCCAGGTGGTGCTCCAGCTCCGTGGCGGTGGAGCGGGAGAAGTGCTTGATACGCAGGTAGCCCACCGGCCCCGGCATCACCCGGGACTCGACCGTGTTTATCTTGATCACGGCGCGCGTGATCTCGAAGCGCAGGGTCTTTGGCTCTCCCTTCCGCTCCACGTAGATGACCACGCTGGTGCCAGGGTCGCCGCGGAGGCGGTTGACTGCGTCGTTGAGGGTCATGTTCACGGTGGACTCGCTGCCGATTCGCACGATTCGGTCGCCGGCCTTGAGGCCAGCCTTTGCAGCGGGTGTGTCGCCGATGGGAGCCACCACCGTGAGCACTCCGTCCTGGATGGTGATCTCTATTCCCAGGCCGCCGAAGGACCCCCTGGTGCCCACCTTCATGTCCCGGTAGGTCTGGGGATCCCAGAGGACCGAGTGGGGGTCGAGGGTCTCCAGGGCGCCGTTGATGCAGGCGTACTCCACCTGCTGGATGTCTGACTGACGGTGGATGTGTCGCTCCACGAAGCCGACGATCTCCTTCAGTCGCACGTACAGAGCGTGCAGGTTGCGCACCCGGGCCAGGTCGAATCGGCGCCTGAAGATGTCCACCTTGACCACCGCGTACTGGCCGTCGTCTGCCACGTGGACGATCACCTCCGCCACCTCCCGCTGGAGGGCGCCCAGCGCGGCGATGAGCATCTGGTGCGGGCGGACCCTAGAGGGATCCACGTAGCTGCTCTTTACCCGCTTGAGCACATCCCGGAAGATGCGCAGCTCTGCCAGACGGTAAGGGCCACCCCCGCCGAGGGCGTAGCGGCTGGACTCGGCCAGCGTGGTGCGCTGCTTCAGCACCAGGCCGCGGTAGGCGGTCACGGCCGCGGCCAGGGCCAGGCAGAGCGAGAGGATGACTATCTTTGCGTTGCGCTCTGCCTGGCGGCGGGTCGACGGGAGCTTCGCTGCCCTGTCACCGTGGGTGAGCATGTAACAGATAGTATAAGGGGCGCGGGCCCAAAGGTCGACGGTGGGATGGACAATGGCGTCCGCACCGGGTCCAGGCGCTGAGGGCGCGTGCTAGGCGAGGGGGCTGGACTGCGTCCTTCTCCTGCGCACTAGAGCGAGGAGGAGCAAAAGCGGCAGCAGGAGCCCCGGGAGACCTGTGGCTGCGTCCGCGGTGGAGCACCCGATGGAGTTGGAGGAGGTGACGCCGCCTTCGGACATGAACACCACCACCTCGTCCTGGTGGCCGTTGCGGCTTGCGGCGACCACGTGGTCGGAGTCGCTCTCGTAGTAGTAGTAAAAGAGGTCCCCCTCTCCGGGCTCCTGGGCGTCGTCGATGGACCAGTCGAAGTCCACCCCCCAGAGATCCCGGCCGCTGCTGTCGTAGGCGTGAGCCAGCAGGTACAGCAGGTCCTCGTTGCGTGCCCCCCTGGCGGGCTCGGCCTCGATCTCCACCTGGGCGATGCTATCTGAGGCCACCACATCCACGTCGTAGGTGGCGATGTGCTGGCCGTCCACCGAGAGGGTTATCTCGTAGGTGCCGGTGGCGTCGGCGGAGAGGCGGAGCCACTCGCGGTTTTCGAAAATGAAGGTCTGCTCAGGGTAGGCGTCCAGCCCGGTAGCGTCCACCGACACCCCCAGGGCGTTGTTTCCGAAGAGACGCTCGGAGCCGGCATAGTACTGCACCTCGAAGGTGGCCAGGCCTCCCTCCAGGGCCAGGATGGGCTCTGCCGGATCCAGGGGGTCAGCCTCGTCGCCGCGGACCTTGATGAGACCGGCGGGCACCAGGGCGATGCGGTCGGGCATCGCCACGCGAATCCGTCGGGATGCCCTGAGGGAGCCCCCCGCGCCGCGGACGAGGAGGCGAGTCTCCCCAGGGGCCAGCGCCAGCCCGCTCACCCAGATGTCTCGCCCATCATTGGTGAGAGTGTCGCCGTCGACAAGGAAGGTCGCCTGGTCCTCGGTCTCAACTGTCCAGCCAGACACGCTGGCCTCGTTTCTGCGCGACACGTGCAGCGACACGTCAGCGCCCACCACGTACGGGGTGTGCAGCTCAAAGTCGAACAGCTCGAAGTCCAGGTCGTCCTCCACCCGCACATCCGGCTGGCAGGCTGCGGCGGAGAGCAGCAGCAGCGCCACGGCCAGTGGGAAGAGCATGAAGGAGTGGCCGCAGGGGCCATGCCCGAGGCCGGCGAGGTGATGCCTCGTGAGCTTTGTGATGGTTTGGTTCATGGGATACTCCTGTAGTCGTTATTGTCGTCGCCTCAGATAACATGGTATCTGTCATGATCCCCCAGGTCTTGCCGGCAAATTCGACAAGGCACCTTCGGGGGCCGAGCGCTGTTTTGGCCCGACACTAGGCAGTATAGCGGCTGCAAAGTCCTGAGTGCAACGAGATTGGTCCGTAGCTTCCGGCCTTGGAGGAAGCTGCTGATCGAGAAGTGTCCATATGGCATCCAGCCCGTCATGGCCAAGTCGGTCGGCGAAAGCCGTGGCGAAGCGGTGGAAGACACCGTCGGCGATGTCTCGAGCGGCGAGCTGCCCTTGACGTGCGACGAGCAGGGTGATCGCATCGACCATCCAGCGTCGACCGATGCCGATTCCACCGAAAAGCAGGTTGCGAGACTCGGGTCGCCACTGGGCGGCCAGGGCCTTGAGGGCCTCCCGAAGCCAGGTGGCGGGGGACTCGCTCCTGGCCTGCTGCCTGGCGGTGTGTTCGTCTTCGATGGCCTGCCGGCGCTGGTGCTGCTCTTGTCCGGCCTTGCGCCGGGCACGCTCGGCGAAAAAGTCCTCGTGGAGACGCCGCACGATGGCGAAGAAGTAGCTTGGGCGGTCCCTGATGTCGTCGCGGTGGACCTGGGTGCCGAAGGCGCGCTCGATGGTGGCCTTGTCGGTGGGGTTGCCCTCGACCTGGGGGGCGTGCTCGGCGCCGAGTGCCTCGAGTGCCTCCCGGGTCGCCTTTGCCATGTAGGGCGTGCCTTGGTCGACGATGGCCTGGAAGCCTTCACGGCCGTCGATGGCCTCGGTGAAGGCCTGGACGACGAGGTCGGCGTTTTCGTGGTCGTCTACGATTACGGACTCGAGCAGGTTCTCGTCGCGGCCGCCGATGTCCTGGGTGGCAATGAGCTTGAGGTCGCAGCCGAAGGCGGACAGGCCGGTGGTGTCGCCGGCGAGCTGAGTTTCCGGCAGCACGACCTGGAAGCTAAAGCGGGGGCGCCTTGGCGGGCGCTTGCGAGGGGGCAACGCGGGCGGCGCTGGCGCCACGGGCGAGGTAGACGCAGGCGCTTCGGGCTCGGGCCGGGCGAGCCAGTGGCGGAGGGTGCGCGTCGGGAGGGCCATTACCCGGTGGTGGTCGTTGTTGTACTCGGTGAGCCACGAAGCGATCCGCGCCTCGGCCTGGTCGCGCGCGCCGAATTCTTCAATGTCCCACAGCTCGCGGCGGATGGTGCCGATGAGCGAGTAGACCTTTCCGCCCCCTGCGGATGGTAGGATCGGCCGACGATGTGGTCGATGAGCTCGACCTCCAGCACCCGGTCGAAGTCGTCCTCCTCGCTCCTGGCAACGAAGGCGCCGCCGCGGTCGGTGCGCACCCTCTCCGGCTTTCCGTGGCGCGCCATGGCGTCGCGCAGGGTAGCGGTGGCGACCGCAGAGCTCTGGCTGTCGGCCACGGCGTGGCCCACGCAGAAACGGCTGAAGTCATCGATGATAACCAGTAGCTGCAGCTTCTCGCCCGGCAATCTGAGCGTGGCGAAGTCTGCCTGCCACAGCGAACTTGGGCGAGGCGCCTCAAAGCGAATGGGCTCCTCGTCTCCCTTGGGCCGTGACCCGCGATGCACGAGCTCGTAGCCGTTTCGGGTGAGCACGCGGGCGATGGCCTTGACCGCGAGTCTCCAGCCCTTGTGTCGCTTGAGTTGGGCTCGGATCTGTGCCGGCCCCATGGAGGGATGCCGCTTCTTTTGGTCCAGGATGGCCTCCTGCTCCTCGGCTCCGAGCCCCTGCCCCGGGTCGTGGGGCACGCATGAAGAGCGCGACGATGAGCTTTCCTCGGCGGCTCTCGTGGCGTATTGGTCGTCGACATTCACGCCCGGTACATCGCTGCTCCCTTTCTCTGCCGCCGATGGCGGCGTCGGCATGGTGCCCTGGGCCTCAGCCTTCTTCACCCACAGTCGCAATGTCTCCGTAGTGGCCCCGATGGCCTTTGCGACCTGGTGCCGTGTCATGTCGGCGGCGATGAGCTTGAGCGCTTGCTGGCGCTGCTCATCCGTGTAGCGCCACCCCCTGCTGCGAGCGTTTCTTCTTCTCTTCTTCTCTTACAACGGCGCGGCAAACACCTACTCGTTGACCGTCACCGGCGGTGGCGGGGGCGGCGGCGGGTGCACCGACGGATTCGAGCCCAACGGCGACTCGAGCGTGGCGACCTCCATCTCTGAGGGCAACTATCAGTCCTTGGAGATCTGCGCCAACGACACCGACTGGTTCGCCATCGACGCGTCGTCTGGGCAAAGCATCAACGTGAGCGTGGAGTTCAGCCACGCCACCGGTGATCTGGACATGACGCTCTACGACAGCAGCGTGTCCCAAGTGGCCAACGCGCAGTCCACTGACGACAATGAGGAGATCAGCGTGGAGGCGGGGGCGAGCGGGACATACTACCTCAAGGTCTCCGGTTACAACGGCGCCCTGGCTCCCTACTCCCTCGTGCTCGACCGGCAGTAGCCCATTTTTACCCCCCGCCCGCCAGCGTTGGGTCCGACCCCCCAGCCAACACAATTTCACGATCCGGGGCGTGAATCCGAGTTCACGACTTCGGGGGGCCTTTGGGGCGCCCCTGTGTCATTCCAACAAGTTGCCTTTTTGGCCCAATGCTTGCGTGGTTAGAAGCAGCGAGTCGTCCGTGGAGGCATTTCATGCTGAACAACCTCAGGATCCTATTGAATGGTTGGGGCCCCATCGTCGTCCTGGTATGGCTGCTGCTCGCGTTGGGGCTGCTGCCAGGCTGTTGCACCGCAGATGACCTGCGCGAGCGCCCCCGGAGCTGCGAAGCCCAGCCCTGCTCGGTGCCCGAGCGCGGCACGTCCACCTTGACCGCCCGTACCACCTACGACGACTACCAGGGCGCCACCCTGTCCATCGAGCACGGTGTGGTGATGGACGACGGGCAGGTGAAAAACGACTGGGACTTGCTGTTCGGCAACGATCGGGAGCAGGCCCGGGACTACTTCACGGTGAACATGGCCACCGACGACCGCTCCTTCATCGTGGACCTGGGAGACATCTCCCTCGAGCAGGTGCCCGAGACCGTGAACCCCGCGGACTACGCCCTCGGTCTGCGCGGCGAGCACGACGAGCTCACCGTGCATCGTGGCCACGTCTACGTCATCCGCACGGTGGACACAGACACCGTCCAGTACGCCGCCGTACGTGTCCTCGCCCACGAGCTAAACCGGTCGGTCACCCTGCGCTGGTACCGCTCCTCGGAGACCGCCCGCCTGGTGCTCCCCCTCGCCGACGTTCAGCTGTAACGACATCCAGGTCATCGCCGTTTTTGTCCCGAGCCCCATCATCGCTGCTTTTTTTTGTCGCCGACGCTATAGCCTGGAGTTCCCGTCTGAGCCTTGGTCATGCGAGCCATCTCGACCTCCAGGGAACTCTGCTCTTGGCCCAGAGGATCATCGTTGGATCATCGTTGAGCTGGCCCGTAAACCCCTGTCGGACGGTTTTTGCCAAGCGATCGAAATGATCCAGCTATTCACACGGCTTGCACCAGGACAGCTTGCCCATCTCGCAAACGGACACAACCCGTGCCGCCCATTTTGGCCCTAATCCTCGGATGTTGGTCGTCTAGGAGGGGCGCGACGACATGGACAACGCCTCTTGGCCCAGGGGAGCGCTTTCTCGGCTGGC
>JAJRWW010000448.1 GCA_024276595.1 Myxococcota bacterium | reverse complement strand
CTGGTGGGTGCTCTCAAGCGGCCGGATGCCAGGGCAGAAGCCTTGCGGCTGGCGGCTGCTGTGGCAGAGGAGCGGCTGGGTGATGGGGCGAGGGCGGTGACCAACTTGAAGGCTCTGCTGGAGCTGCTTCCGGCGGACCGAGCGGCCTTTGACCGGCTGCGCAGGCTGTGCGAGCAGCGCGAGGCGTGGGCCGACCTGGCGGGGATCATCAGGGCGCGGCTGGAGGTGCTGGACTCGGCTGCGGCCACCTGTGCGCTCCTGTGGGACCTCGCCCGCATGGAGCGCGACCGGCTCGGGGACAGGGAGGCTGCCAAGGCGACCCTCAAGCGCCTCATCTCCCTGGATGGTGCTCACCTGGAGGCCATCCGGGCTGCCACCGACCTGTACACAGAGGATGAGCAGTGGGTGGAGACAGCAGACATGCTGATCCGCCAGGCCCGCCTGGAGAAGGACCCGACCCTGGCCGCAGAGGTGTTCTTTCGGCTCGGGGTTCTGTACGACGAGAAGCTGCCCGACCCCAAGCGCGCCGCGGCCAGCTTTGGCAAGGTCGTGTCACTCAACAGCGCTGACATCCGCGCCCTGGAGCGGCTGAGCGCCATCCACTTGAGGAACGAGGAGTGGAAGAGCGCGCTGGCGGTGACCGGCAAGCTCGTGGAGATCGAGGCCCGGCCGCATCGTCGTATCGAGCACCTGGTCACCCTGTCGCGGATCCTCGAGGAGGGCTACAGGGATCCTCGAAGGGCGCGGGAGGCCCTCATCAAGGCGGTGGAGGTCGACCCCATGAGCCTCGAGGCCGTGGGCGAGCTCCGGCTCTTTTACGAGCGGCAGAATGATCGGCGCTCACTCATGGTGCACCTGGACCGGAGCGTCACCAACGTCCGAAGTCGGCTAGTCCCGAGCCCGTTCTTGCCTGAGGCCTACAGGTCGCTGCTCAAGCTGTTCGAGTGGAGGCAGGCGCCGGACCAGCAGGCCTGCGCAGCAGCGGCCCTCATCACCATCGGAGAGGGCGGGGACCGGGAGCGGGAGGTTCTCGCGGCCATGGGAGGGGGGCACCCCCGCTTGGAGGGGATGAAGGATCCCGAGCTGGACGAGATCCTGTTTCCGAGCTCAGCCAACAGCGGGTTCCGACACACCATGCGCCTCCTGGGCCCATCCCTGGGGAAGCTCTACAGGGAGGATCTCTCCACCTTCGGCGCCGGACGATCCACCCGAGTGCCCAGGTCCGGCCACCCGCTCAGGGAGCTGGCCAACCGCATGGCGGCCGAGCTGGGTGTTGCGGGATACGACCTGCATGTGGTCTCTGATCGTCCCGCCATCCTGGCTGTGGAGCCGTACGATCCGCCCGCAATCATCGTTGGCTCGGCGCTGCTGGAGGGAGCCACTGCCGGGGAGCTGACCTTCATTGTCGGCAGGTGCATGAAGCTGATCCAGTCGGCCATGGTGCTCCCTGCCAAGCTCAAGGCGCTTCAGCTTCAGGCTCTGGTGGCGGCCATCGTCAGGCAGTACCAGCCCGATTTCGAGCCGACGGAGGTGCCACCCGTGGAGCTGCTGGAGCGCACCAAGCAGGTGGCCAAGGCCATGCCCCGCAAGCTGAGGTCGGAGCTGATGCCCTTTGCGCTGGGGTGCGTCGGGATAGCCGACTTCGTACAGCTCGGCGACGACATCCGGAAGGTGGCCGACAGGTCCGGGCTCTTGGCCTGTGGAGACCTCACCGCGGCGGTGGGGGTGCTCCTGAAGATGTCCGGTAGAAAGCCGGGGAAAGGGCCCCTTGCGAAGGTGGCAAAGGGGCTCCGTGAGATCGAGCAGATCCTGCTCTATGGTGTCTCGGAGGAGTACTTCGAGCTGCGTCGAATGCTGGGCCTGGCAGGTGGCTCAGGTCCCGGGTAGGAGCGTGTGTCAAGCACGTTCCATCCATCCACAGCGGACAGATGCTGCGTAGCGCACTGGTGGTTGGGTGAGCAGATGGTGCACCAGGGGCACGGCAGGACGTAGGGGGTACAGCGGAGGCATCGACGGCGGAGATCTCGTGCCACGGCTGTGGTGCCAGTCCCCCCAACTGTGCTTTGTGTTAAGACAGAAGCTCTGAAAAGACACACAGCCTATTAGGAGGCTGTTATTGGACTGGTGGTCTTCGCATGTGTAGTAGTAGGCGGAGGTTGTTCGGGTGGTGGCGGCGGGAGCGACTGCTCTCCGGAAGACAGCCAGGCCTGTGCCTGTCCGGCAGGCGGGGAGGGAACACAGCATTGCGGTCCGGGCGGAACCTGGGACGTCTGCCTCGGCTGCGGCGGCGATGCTTGTGGCGACGGCACTTGCGATGCAGACGAGACCGTGCAGACCTGCCCCGAGGACTGCTCGTCGGCCGGCGAGTGTGGTGACGGACATGTGGACCCCGGCGAAACCTGCGACGGCAGCAATCTCAACGGTCACGACTGCACCACTTGCAGCGGATTCGATTCAGCCGGCTGCTACGACCCCTTCGTGGGAGACCCGAGCCACTCCATGAGCTGGGTGGAGATCAGCCCCACCGGCCAGGCCGTGACGCTGACCGACGATGACTTTTCTGGGCCCCATCCCATCGGCTTCACCTTTCACCTCACGGTGGGACCTGCAACTACTCCGAGAGCCCGGGGGAGCGGGAGCGTCACCCGGTGAACTGCATCGCCTGGCAAATAGCGCGGCATTACTGCCAGCAGTGGCTGGGCGGGGACCTGGCCACCGAGGCCCAGTGGGAGAAGGCGGCCCGGGGCACCGAGGGTCAGCTCTACCCCTGGGGCGACACGCCGAGCTACGACTGCAGCCTGGCCAACTGGGACGAGAACGGCACTTACGACCCCTATTCTGGCACTGGGGAAGGTTATGGTTGTAACCACGCCCGGTACGGCGCATTCACCTGGGAGGTGGGCTCGGCCATTGCAGGGGCCTCACCCTACGGCGCCCTGGACATGGTGGGCAACGTGGAGGAGTGGGTGCTCGACTGCTGGGACTACGACTTCTACGAGACCTGCGCCGGGGGCTGCACAGACCCGGTGAACCTGTGCCAGGACGACCCGCTCTCGCGGGTGATCCGCGGAGGCAGTTTCTCGGACTATTTTCCTTGGTCTCTAAACGCCGTAGTGAAAAGAGATAATATCCCTAGCGGGGAACCAGTTAGTATTGGGTTCCGCTGCGTAAGGCCTCTGGAACCATGATCGCTCCGAGATCGCTACCGTGCCTGGAGTACAGACCGCAGAGAACCTGCGCATTATATCAGCCGCAAAGGAGAACGGAACCATGCTGTGGTTCAGACACAGGCTCGATCCGAGAAGCCGCGGCCGTGGCGCCGCCACCGCGCTTGCAGGGGCAGGCGGGAAGCTGGCCGCGTCCACGGCGCAGACCGCGGCCATGGCGTGGGCTCGCGCCCACCAAGGCCGGGCCCGCCCCGAGGGGCG
>JAJRWW010000447.1 GCA_024276595.1 Myxococcota bacterium | reverse complement strand
TCCCCGTGGAGCGGGGCTCCGAGCGCTGCATCCGTTGCGGTCTGTGTGTGCGCGTTTGCGGGGAGATAGTGGGCGCGGAGGCCCTGGGCTGGCGCGGCCGGGGCGAGCACCGGCAGGTGGGCGTCCCCTTCGATGCCTGGGCCGAGGAGTGCATCGGCTGTGGAGCCTGTGCCGCGGTGTGCCCCACCGGCGCCATCTCCATGGAGACAGAGGCGATTCAGCGTTTCGTGCGGCGCCCAGGGCCACAGCGGCTCTGTCGTTTTTCTCTCCTGGGTCTCACGCCGGCCGCCCTTTGCCCCAACGGCTACCAGTGCTGGCGCTGCGAGGTGCAGCAGCGGATCGGTGACGCTCTCCGCGAGCACCCGGCCTTCTTCGAGGCGGGGGTGGATGCGCGGCTTTCGGCGCGGAAGGTGCCGGGGAGCGAGCGCTCATGAGCCCCGGTGCCAGGCGCGCAAAGGTGGTGGTGTTCCACTGTGATGGCGGATCCTTGGCCACCCCCCCCCGCCCCCCCACCTGCGAGGGGGTGGGCTTTGTCCGGGTCCTCTGCGCCGGCCGGGTCAGCGCGGGGGACGTGCTCAGAGCGCTGCGATCGGGCGCAACCGGTGTGCTGCTGGCGGGCTGTGCCCCCGGTGACTGTCGCTTCCTCCACGCCGGGGAGAACGCCCGGCAGGTGGCCGAGGACCTGGCGCCCGTGCTGGAGACCATGGGCCTGGGCGCCGAGCGGGTGCGCTTCGTGGCTGTGGGCGGCGGCGTGGCCCTGGAGGAGGCGGCCGCCGCCTTCCTTCGACGGGTGGAGGACTTCGAGGTGATCCGGCCGGAGCCCTCGGAGGTTCTGCGCACCTCCGCCCTGATGCACGTGCTGCCCCCGTACTCTCACCACGGCGTGGTGCAGGAGGCCGCGCTTCTTTCTCACATGCGGCACGATACCCCGAGCTGTCCCTCCTGGGCAGAGGGCTCGGCCCCTGGGGCCGAGACGCTGCTCTTCGCTTGCGACCTCCCCCTGCTGGACGGTCTCATTGGGCGCCACTTTCCCACCGAGGCCCAAGCCACCTTGCGAGCTTGCATGGATCTCCTCTGGGACGCCAGGGTGGATGTGTCGGTTGTGCCGGCGATCCCCTGCTGTGGGCATGACTTTGGTCTCGCGGGCCTGGACCGAGAGCGGGCTCACGAGGCCAGGCTTGTCCGGCTGGCGCTGGAGGCCACCGGCGCCAGGAGGGTCGTGACCGTGCTGCCCGAGTGCGAATGGAACCTGCGGGAGGGGTTCGCGGCGCTGGAGGTGTCCTTGGGCCCGGAGGTCGTCTCCCTCGCGGACCTGCTGTACGAGCGCCGAGATCACCTGGGCTTCTGCCATCCGACGGAGGGCTCCACCGGCTCTCCCGATGGGCTCGCTGGCGAGGAGGCGGTGGCGCTGTACGTGGGAGACGCCACCGTGAGCAGCCGCGACAGCGCCAGCGAGCTGCTGGTGGCAGCCGGCGTGGAGAGGGCGGTCGTGCTCCCCCTGGAGTATGGCTCCGAGCCGGGAGATGCTCATGGCTCCGCAGCAGTCAAGGGCTTCGTGAGCTGCGACGGCGAGGCCAGGCTGGCCCAGGAGCGGCTCCTTTCGGAGGTGCGGGATAGGGGTGCGACGACCCTCGTGACCCTCTCCGCCACCGCGGCGATCCACCTCCGCTGTGCTCAGCGCAGGGGTAGCTGGCGGCGCTTTGGCGTCCGGGTGGAGAGCCTCTTCGACTTCCTCGCCTCACGGCTGGTGCGACGCCGGCATACCCATGGGCGCCGCCAGGCATCTTGACCATGGGAGCTGGTGGCAAATGAGTCGAGACCCGGTCCCGCCCACCCAGGAGCTGCACATGGAGCGCCGAATCCAGTCCCACCCGATCCTGTCATCCCACGGCCCGGAGCGCGTGCGCTTCTTTTTTGGGGAGCAGGAGGTCCACGGCCGGCCCGGGGAGGCCATCTCCTCCGCCCTCTATGCCAACGGCATCACCGTGTTCGGGCGCCACCACAAGGACGGCGCCGCCCAGGGGATCTACTGCGTCAACGGCCAGTGCTCCCAGTGCCTGGTGCTGGCGGACGGGCGGCCGGTAAAGTCCTGCATGGTCCCGGTGCGAGAGGGGCTGCGCGTGACCCCCGTGGATGGCGCTCCACCGCTGCCCGCGGAGGACTCCCCGGCGAGCTTCTCGGACACATGGGCGCAGCGGGCCCAGGTGCTCATCATCGGCGGTGGCCCGGCCGGGATCTGCGCAGCGGAGGAGCTGGGCCGGGCAGGGGCGGACGTGCTCCTGGTGGACGACAAGGATGAGCTGGGAGGCAAGCTGAGCCTGCAGACCCACCCCTTTTTCGGCTCCGTGAGGGCCTGCCACGCCGGGACGCGCGGGATCGACCTGGCGACAATCCTGGCGCGGGACCTGCCTGCGCTTCCAAATGTTCGCGTGTGGCTGGGCGCCACGGCGGTGGGGGTTTACCGGGATGGGCTGGTGGGTATCGTTCAGCATGGGCGCTACCTGCTGGTCCGGCCACAGATGCTCCTGGTTGCCGCGGGGGCCAGGGAGAAGAGCCTGTACTTTCCCGGGTGCGACCTGCCGGGGGTTTACGGGGCGGGCGCCTTCCAGACGCTGGTGAACAGGGACCTCGTGCGCGCCGCGGACAGGCTCTTTGTCATCGGCGGCGGCAACGTGGGGCTCATAGCGGGCTACCACGCGCTCCAGGCGGGGATCCGGGTGGTGGGGCTGGTGGAGGCGCTGCCAAAGGTGGGCGGCTACAAGGTGCACCTGGACAAGCTCAGGCGGCTCGGGGTGCCCGTCTGGACCTCCCACACGGCCCTGCGGGTGGAGGGGGTCGAGCGGGCGGAGCGGATCACCATCGCTGGCGTGGACGAGGGCTTTTCGCCCATCCCTGGCACCGAGCGCTCCTTCGAGGTGGACAGCGTGCTCATCGCCGTGGGGCTGGCCCCGGTAAACGAGCTGGCGGCCAAGGCAAGGCAGCTCGGTATTCCGACCTTCGAGGCCGGCGACGCCGCGGAGATCGCGGAGGCCTCGGCGGCCATCTTCTCCGGGCGCATCGCCGGCCGCCGCATGGCGGCCCGCCTGGGTCTGGGAGGCGCCGTGCCCCCCGCGTGGAGCACCACCGCAGAGGTTCTGCGCAGCCGCCCAGGGGATGAGCTGCCCTTTATTGCGAAGGATCCGGGCCTGAGCGTGTATCCCCTCATCAGGTGCGTGCAGGAGATCCCCTGCAACCCGTGTACGGATGTCTGCCCCGTGGGCTCCATCTCCATCGCGGACGGCAGCATCACCTCCCAGCCCACCTTTGCCGGGCGCTGCCTCGGCTGCGGGCGCTGTGTCGCCATCTGTCCTGGGCTGGCCATCAACCTGGTGGTGCAGGACTACGATCCCGCCAGGGAGCTGGCGGCCCTGGTGCTGCCCTGGGAGCTGGATGACCGGACCTTCGGTCGCCCCGGAGATGTGGTGTCCACCGTGGACATGGAGGGGCTCCCCGTGGGCGAGGGCAGGGTGCTGGCCGTGCGGGAGAGGGAGGACCAGGACCGCCGCCGTCTGCTGCTGCTGGAGGTGCCCTGGGAGGACCGCCTGGATGTGGCGGGCTTCACCGTCCCCATCGCGGGCGGTGAGGCCCTCGATGGGGTGGCACCACCGGGGGAGGAGGACCCCATAGTGTGCCGCTGCGAGCGGGTGCGCCGGTCGGAGATCGTCGCGGCCATCCGCGAGGGCATAAGGGACATCAACGTGTTGAAGGCCGTGGCGCGCCCCACCATGGGAGGCTGCGGTGGCAAGACCTGCGGCGAGCTGGTGATGCGCATCTTCCGGGAGGAGGGGGTGGACCTGGACGAGGTCACGCCGGGCACGGTGCGCCCCCTCGTGGCAGAGGTTCCGGCCGGGGTGCTGGCCGGGCTGGCGCCAGGGGAGGGGGAGGAGCAGTGAGCGGCTACGATGCCATAGTCATTGGCGCTGGCAGCGTGGGGCTTCCGGCGGCCATGTTCCTGGGAGAGCGGGGGCTCCGTGTGCTGGTGCTGGAGGCCCTCGCGGCGCCAGGGCAGGGGCAGCACAAGTCCGCCATCGGCGGTGTACGGGCCACCCACTCCGATCCGGCGAAGATCAGGCTCTGCCGGGACAGCCTGGAGCTCTTTCGCACCTGGAAGGAGCGTCACGGCTTCGACGTGGGCTACAAGCCCGGGGGCTACGTGTTCCCCGTGTACGAGCGGGCCCATGAGCAGACCCTGCGGGGGCTGCTGGCCACGCAGAAGTCCCACGGCTTGCACATCGACTGGGTCGACGCCGACTCCATGGCAGAGCTGGTGCCGGGCATCCAGAGGGAGGGGCTGCGTGGGGGCACCTACTCGCCCAATGACGCCCAGGTGTCGCCCCTGCTGGCCGCAGAGGGCTACCGGCGCGTTGCCGTTTCCAACGGGGTGAAGCTTCGCTATCGCTGTCCGGTCACGGGGATCCGCGTCGCCGGGGGGAAGGTGCGAGGTGTGGACACGCCCGAGGGCCGCTTCGACGCGCCCATGGTGCTCAACGCTGCCGGCGCCAAGGCGAGGCAGGTGGGGGCCCTCACGGGGCTCGTGGTTCCCGTCACACCAGACAGCCACGAGGCGGGGATATCTGCACCCATGGAGCGTTTCCTCGACCCTCTTGTTGTGGACATTCGCCCGGGTCCGGAGGGGAAGACCGCCAACTTCTACTTCGGACAGAACAAGGAGGGGCAGATCATCTTCTGCTACACCCCTGCCGCGC
The DNA here is from genome assembly GCA_024276595.1 of Myxococcota bacterium. Classification (GTDB taxonomy): domain Bacteria; phylum Myxococcota_A; class Polyangia; order HGW-17; family JAJRWW01; genus JAJRWW01. The sequence goes on along the minus strand of JAJRWW010000447.1, from coordinate 7,545 downwards.
TCATTGAGGGCGAGGACCGAGAGTCCACCTCGGAGTTCCTGCCGGTGGTCACCAGGCGTATGATCGCCCTGGTGCCCCGGCTGCGAAACATGCTGGTTCGACGGGTATGGCGGGGGCTTTATCCCATGACCCCCGATGGGGTGGCAATCGTGGACCGGGCCCCGGAGCCCGAGGGGCTCTTCCTCGCGGTGGGAATGTGCGGCCAGGGCTTCATGATGGGCCCGGGGGTGGGGCGGGCGGTGGCGGCGCTCATGGTGGAGGGCGAGCTTCCCCTGCCGCCAGAGGTTGTGGCTATGCTTCGTTTCGACCGGGACTTTTTCGCCGGCAAGACGGAGGCCCTCAAGTAGTGGCCCATGCATCTGCCAGCGGGTCCGGTCCGGGATCCCAGGAGCGATCCGATGCCCCGCGTGGGCGCGGAGCCCCACCTGGGAGGGGGCGTCCGGCGCTCCTTTTGCTCCTTGCGGTGCTGAGCCTCGTGCTCTGCGCTGGCACCGCCATCTGGACAGTGGCCCTGCTGGGCGGCCTCCTGTACGCCCGGGCGGTGGACAGCCCCTCCGCGGGGATCCTCTCGGTGTCGCTGGTGGCTGCCGTCAACGCGCTCTCGGTGCCGCTTCTGGCCGTGGGCGCGGTGGGGCTGCTCCGCCGGGCTCGCTGGGGCATCTTCGCCACGTGGGCCTACTCCCTGCTCGGCCTGGGCCAGGCCCTGTTTCTCCTGGCGACGGGGGCCTCGCTTCTGCTGGTGACGGCGCTGGCGGTCTTCCCCGCGGCAACCCTCTTGCTGAGCTGCTCCCCTGGCACCCGGAGAGCATGTGGGCTGCCGGAAAGGTCGCTATTTTGGTAAAGTCCCCCGGGTGAGCTTCAAGGCGACATGGGTGCGTCGCGCGGTCGGGATGCTGACAATCTGTGTCCTGGGCCTGGACCCGAGGGGAGCCAGGGCCTCCGCGCCGGACCTGCTGGGCTTTGGCGCTCGTTCCTGCGCCATGGGCGCCACCGGCGTGGCCCACGCCTCGGGCTACGAGTCCACCTACGTCAACCCGGCGGGCCTGCCCGAGGCGTACAACAAGCGGCTCACCGTGGGCTACGTTTTCGGGGACTTCGAGCTGGGCATGTCCAGCAACATCCGTCGCATTCGGCCGCCGAGGGTCGACCTCACCTCGGGGATCCTCATCGGGGCCAACATCCCGCTCAACTTCGCGGGCTGGCTCCGCCACAAGATGTGGGTGGGCATGGGCTTCTACCTGCCAACGGGCGTGGTCACCAGGGCCCGGGTGCCCCTGCCGGGGCAGCCGCATTTTTCTCTGCTGGAGAGCCGCACCCAGGTGGTGGGCGTCATGGTGGCCGGCGGGGTGGAGCCCTATCCGGGCCTGCGTCTCGGCGCCGGAGTGCTGGCCCTGGCGGCCTTGACTGGCACCGTGTGGATCAGCGCGGACGCGGCGGGGTCCATCGGCTCGGTGGTGGAGCAGCAGCTCATCGTGGACTACGCCCCCATATTCGGCGTCATGTGGACCCCTCCCTGGGTCCGCCGCCTGACCGCTGGCATCACCTACCGGGGAGAGTCGGTGGCCCAGTTCGACGTGGTGCTCAAAAACGACCTGGGGTCTGCGCTACCCCTCGGGATCCCCAAGATGACAATCGAAGGGATCGCCCAGTTCGACCCCCAGCAGGTGGCTCTCGAGGTTGCCTACCGACCCATCCGGGGGATGGTGCTGGCGGCTCAGATCGCCTGGAAGGACTGGTCCCGCTACCCGCAGCCCACCAAGAACGTCACCGACGCCGCTCCCAAGCAGCCATCCCCCCGGTTCCACGACACGGTGGTGGCGCGCCTGGGGCTGGAGCAGGTGCTCGCCGTGAAGCGGTGGAGGCTGGCCTTTCGGGGGGGCTACTGGTACGAGCCCACGCCCATCAGGGAGCAGCGGGGCCTTTTGAACATGCTCGACAACGACCGCCACGTGCTCTCGGTGGGCTTTGGAGCGGCGCTCTCGCGGGGGCTCGTGGTGCCCTTCTCCGTGGACGTCTTCTTTCAGTATCACCACATGGTGGTGCGGCGCCACACCAAGGACCAGGCGGTGGTCGCCGAGCCCGGGGCGGACCCCATGCTGGTGCAGTACGCCAGGTCCAGCTTCAAGACCTGGGGGCAGCTCCTCGTGGCCGGCTTGCAGCTAGGGGTGGAGTGGTGAGCCGTTCCATTCATCCACCCAACCCCTGCTTGTCGCCGGCGCTGGCGCGGGCCGAGGCGCATGTGACCTCGTCATTGGGGCTCCGAGGACCCCTGCTGGCAGCCGGGGTGGTCCTGGTTCCGGCGCTGCTTCTCGCCCTGCTTGGTGGGGAGACCGATGCGCGGGCGAACCCCATGGACGCCTTCGGGCTCTCCTCCCGGGCCATCTCCATGGGAGGCGCCTACACGGCCCTGGCCAACGACGTCTCTGCCAACTACTACAACCCGGCGGGGATAGTGGCGCGCGGGGACCTCTCCTTGGACATCGGGTACCAGATAGCGGTTCCGGTGCTCAAGCTCAACGGGCGCAATGTCGGGGTGGACCACACCCGAGGTCTCACGGCGGGGATCGTGGCCCCTGGCAAGGTGGGCCCGGTGCGCTTCTCCTTCGGCGTGGCCATGTTCCTGCCGGACGAACGCATCAGCAGGGTGCGCGCCATGCCCAGGGTTCAGCCCCGCTTCGTGTACTACGACAACCGGACCCAGCGCATCTACCTGTCCACCAACCTGGCTGTCCAGGTTGTTCCCGGCCTCTACGTGGGCGCCGGGGTTACCTTCATGTCTCGCACCGAGGGCGACCTGGAGCTCTCCGGGCGCATCTCCTTTCCGGACCCGGAGGCGGAGTCGGACATGCGCCTGGATCTCGATGTGGACCTCAAGGCGCTGCGCTATCCGCAGGCCGGGATCCTCTGGGAGCCCCTTCGGTGGCTCTCCTTGGGGTTGGTGTTTCGAGACGAGTTCGTGCTCGAGATGGTCCAGGGGTTCCGTATCACCGGCGACGTCGTGGGTGAGGGAGGAGGGGGCACCATCTTGCGCGACGGCTTCTTTGGCCTCACCAGCCTCTCCACCAACCTGTATCAGCCGCGGCAGGTGGCCTTTGGCATCGCGGTCACGCCCATTCCCCGGCTCATCTTCTCCATGGACGTCGTCTGGGCCCAGTGGTCACGCTTCATCAACCCCGGGTCGAGGCTGGAGATCGACCTGGACCTGGGCTCCTTCAACGACCTCGTGGACATGGAGTCCCAACCTCCGCCGCCCCATCCGCGCTTCAGGGACACCTGGACATCTCGGCTGGGCGTGGAGTGGCTCGCCTACCGCTCCACCCGCGCGGTGATCGCGGTGCGGGGTGGGTACGCCTTCGAGCCGTCTCCAGCCCCGGAGCAGACCCAGAGCTCCATGAACCTCATCGACAACAGCAAGCACCACATCTCGGTGGGGCTGGGCTTCTCCCTTTCCAGGCTCATTCCCCAGATGGACCGGCCCATGGACATCGATCTGCACTTCGCATACGTGCACCAGCAGCGCCGCATCCACCGCAAGGAGGACCCGGCCGACCCGGTGGGGGACTACGTGGCCACAGGCTATGTGATCTCGGCTGGCCTCACCATGAAGCTGAGGTTCAGATGAGCCGCGCCCTCTTCGCTCGCACGTTCTGCTGCGCATTGTTTTGCCTGGCGACTCTGTTGGTGGGCGGGGTGGCTTGCGGTGCTGGCGCTGGAGAAGGCGGGGGCGACCACAACCTGCCCAGCAGGCTGGCCGGGCCCTACGGCAAGCTCTCCCCCGACCCGGACACAGAGATCCACGAGCCCATAGTGCTGGAGGATCCCCAGGGTGAGCTGGCCTACTACGGGCCGTCCGCGCTCTTTAATGCGGACGGCAGCTACACAGTCTATTTCACCGCCGAGGGGGAGCTGGAGGGGGCGCACATCCGCAGGGCCGAGGGGGTGGACCTGGCGCATGATCCCAGCGACGTGGCGGTTGTCCTGGAGGCAGAGGAGACATGGGAGGCCACCCGAGTTGCGCAGCCTTCGGTGATCACACCGGGGATCCTCGGCGCTCCCTTGGGTCTCTTCTTCGAGGCCGGCGATGGGAACATCGGCTACGTGGAGTCTGCCGACGGCCTGGTGTTCTCCCGGATCGGGGAGGGGCCGCTGCTGGAGCCGGAGCCAGACCCCTCCGGGCCCGAGGGAGGCGCCGGCCTGCGGGAGCCATCCGCGGTGTGGAGCGGCCACAGGGTGCTCCTGTACTACAGCGCCGGGTCGCCCCGGTCGATCTTCGTGGCCTCCGTCACGCCCGTGGGGGATGATTCGGTTGCGGTGAGCCGGCTGGACGCGGACGAGGTCTCCCCTGGGCGCGATCCGGTGCTCTCCCCCAGCGGGGTCGTGGACTCCTTTGACGAGGTAGGCCTCGGAGCGCCCTTCGTCTCCATCAGCAACGAGGTCGGCAGGGAGGTGTTCGACCTCTGGTACGTGGGTCTCGACGCGGGCGGGGACCGTACCGTGGGTTTCGCCGGCTCCCATGATGGCCTTGGCTTCGGGCGGCTCGACCAGAACCCGGTGCTGCCAAGGGGCTCTCCCCCCGAGGGCGACCCCTGCGTCGTGGGGCACTCCACCACCGCCGTGATGTTCTATACGCAGGGCGCTGGAGACGCCAGGAGCATCGGAGCTGCTCGGTATCCATGAGCGTCCGCTGACGATCACTCGACTCGCTCTCTTACGCGCTCCACCTATGGATTATTCCCAATGGCTATGATAAGAAGAGGGGCGTTCGGGGCTGAGGGAGCCAAGCCCCCGGGCAGCTCGCAGCAGGACATGAGAAGGTCACCGAAAGATTGGCGATTGGTGGCGTTGGGAACGGCGTTTGCGCTGGTTCTGGGCGGTGGGGCTCTGCTGTCTCGCTCGATGCGCGGCGAGGCGGGGGATCTCCTGGGAGGGGTGGCCACGGATATCCTCTCCGCGCTGGAGACGGGAGATCCCCATGCCCTGGCGCACGCCCGGGAGCGGGTGAGGCGCAGCGCACACCGGGACATGCTGCTCCGGTCCGCGCCCGGGTTGCTTCGGCTCATGGACGCCCTGGAGGCCACCTCTGCCCGATGCGATCCCAAGCCCATGGCTCCCTATGGGCGGGGTGTGTGCCATCTCCGCCACCTGCAGCTCGACCAGGCCCTGCTGGCTTTTGCCCGGGCCGGTGGGGCGCGCGGAGGGGACCTGGCGCGGGAGCTCGTGGTGCGGCTGATGGCCATGAGGCGTGCTCGGCTCGGCGCGGTGGGGCGCCTGCCCGGCCTGGGGAGCGTGTATCAATGAGGCTCAAGCTCTGGGGCGTGCGCGGCTCCATCCCCGTCCCCGGCGTGACCACAATCCGCTACGGAGGAAACACCTCCTGCGTGCAGGTCCTGCCAGAGGACGGGACCATCCTCGTAATCGACGCGGGCACCGGCATCCGAAAGCTGGGCAAGCGGCTCATGCAGTCTGCCTGCGGTCGTGGCCAGGGAGATGTGCATCTTCTCATCAGTCACACGCACTGGGATCACATTCAGGGGCTCCCCTTCTTTGCGCCGCTGTACCGGGAGGGGAACCGCGTGACGGTGTACGCTCGAGGTCGCGAGGACACACACCTGGACGTCGTGCTCAAGTCTGCCACCAAGGATCCATACTTCCCGGTGCCCTTTGACGCTGTCCAGGCAGAGACGGCCTACAGGGAGCTGAGAGAGGGAGAGTCCTTTTACATCGGCGCCTGCAAGGTGAGCTGCGCGCGGCTGAACCACCCGTGGATCGCCCTCGGGTATCGAGTGGAGGAGGCCGGGCGGGCCTTCACCTACATCAGCGACACGGCGCCGTTTTCGGACGTCTTGCTGGAGCACGACTTCATCTCTTCGCCGCCAACCCCAGGGGACCGGCCGTCCCCCGAGAACGTGGCCAAGCTTCGGCAGATGGAGCGGGCCCTGGTGGACCTGTGTCGGGGGTGCTCGCTGCTGGTTTTCGACACCATGTTCACTGACGAGGAGTATCGCCAGCGTCCGCACTGGGGGCATTCATCTCCCGCACACGCGCTGGCCATCGCCCGGAAGGCCGGGGTGGGGCGCCTGGTGCTTTTTCACCACGCGCCCAATCGCACGGATGATCAGGTCGACCAGATTCTCGCCGAGACGCGAGGCGGCGCACCCGACATGGAGATCATCGCCGCCACGGAGATGGCGGAGCTGGAGGTGTAGTGAGAGCTCTGGGGAACAAGAACCTGTGGACGATGACATCTCCACTGTCACCTGAGCCTGTGCTCTCGAATCCGTTGAGCCTGGGTTCGAGAGCGGGGCCTGTCGGTTCGAGATCGATGGCCGATGGCTCCATGGCGTGGGCGGTGTCATGAAGCTGACCTTTTGGGGAGTGCGCGGCTCCATCCCAGCGCCAGGGCCAGAGACCGTTCGATACGGTGGCAACACGCTGTGCATGGAGCTGCGCACCGCCTCGGGCGACCTGCTAATCATCGACGCGGGCACAGGGCTGGCGCAGCTCGGCAACAGGTTGCTGGGCACGGCCTTTGGCAAGGGGCGGGGCGAGGCCGCCATTGTGCTCTCCCACGCCCACATGGATCATATCCAGGGGTTCCCGTTCTTCGCGCCCATCTACATTCCGGGCAACCGCTTCACCATCTACGGGCGGGAGAAGGCACCGGGGCGCCTGGAGGCGATATTCGAAGGTCAGATGAACCCGCACTTCTCGCCGGTTCACAGCCTCAAGAACCTCGGGGCAAGCTTTGACTTCGAGTCCCTCAGCGAGCGTGCAGAGGTGGAGGCCTGCGGCCTGAAGCTGCGATGTGTGACCCTCCCCCACGGGTCCACCACGGCCCTGGGCTTCAGGATCGAGGAGGAGGGACGGAGCCTCTGTGTGGCCACGGACGTGGGATACCCCGAGCCCGGGATTCCAAGGAAAGTGATCGACTTTTTCCATGGCGCGGACGTGCTCGTGCACGACTGCACCTACACGCCAGAGGACCAGGCAGAGCGCAGTGACCGCGGCTTCTCCTCGATCGAGCAAGCCGCCACCGTGGCGAGGCGCGCAGAGGTGGGCCGCCTGGTAATGATCCACTATGACCAGGACTACTCCGACGAGCAGGTGGACACTCTTCGTGAGCGCTGCCGCGGCTTCCTGGACGGCGTGGGTGGCGCGGGGATAGAGCTCATTGCGGCCATGGAGGGCATGACAATAGACGTGTGACCCGCACGATCCCCTCTACAGTCATGCTAGTGGCCTGCGGGGGAGGGGAACCGCAGAGTTCCCCTCTACAGTCAGGCTAGCGAGGCCCCAGCTACGGGGAGAAGCACCAACATCGGCGCCCACCGCTGGTCGCCACCGCCTCGTGGGTCTGAGGCGGAGCCTCTCTGATCCCTTGAGGACGAGAATCTGTGGCAAATGAGTCAAGCCTTGGATCATGCGCCCGAGGCGGCACGAACCAGCCGGCGCACGTGCGACGGCCGGCGACGAGTGTCGCCGTGCTGAGGGGAGGGGGCCCCGCGGGCCACGGGTAGTGGCCTGCGGGGGAGGGGAACCGCAGAG
>JAJRWW010000446.1 GCA_024276595.1 Myxococcota bacterium | reverse complement strand
GCGGTATTCGAGCTGCTCCTCCAGATGTACGGAATCCTTGCCCGAGAACCGCCCACGGGGGAGCGCCTGCGGATCTTCGAGCTGACCCTTCTGCGGCACGTGGGGCTGGCGCCTCAGCTCGACGCCTGCGTAGGCTGTGGGCGGAGCGTGCTCATGGAGACGGACGGCCTGGGCATGGACGCCCTTCGCGGCGGGGTTCTGTGCGGGGGCTGCAAGCGCCCCGAGCAGGCCGTGCACACCGACACCTGCCAGACCATGTTCGAGCTGGGGCAGCTCGACCTGGCGGCAGCCAGCGACATCCATCTCCCCAGCCGCATCCAGGCGGAGCTCCGGAGCACCATGTGTGACTACCTGGAGCACACGGTGGGGCGCCCCCTCAGGAGCCTGCAGTTCATACGCAAGCTCTCGCGGTAGCGAGGCCTTCCCGGGGAGACCTGCCGGCAGCTACTGCACCTCTTCGACCCGCTGGATCTCCGGGACGGCGCTCTTGATCTCCCGCTCTATCCAGTTGTGGAGGGTCATCTTGGACATGGGGCAGCCGTGGCAGGCTCCGGTCAGACGCAGCCTGACCACGCCGTCGTCGGTGACATCTACCAGCTCCACGTCGCCGCCGTCGGCGCGCAGGCCCGGGCGCGTTTTTTCGAGGACCTCCTCGATCTTGTCTCGCATGTGATTCTCCTTGTGCTCAAGATGTTCTCGCCAGGCTACCACCCTCTGCCCCAAAGAAACAGTGGATTGGTAGGGCATTTTCCCGCTGGCGCCCGCTGCGCCAACGGGGAACGTCTGTGATCAAATGCCATCCCTGGGGGACGCTGGAAACCTCCGCGCCAAAAGTGTATCTTTTTGCCGATGAAAAGCTGCCCAAGCTGCGCGGCCCTGTGCCACGACAAGGCCCGCTTCTGTCCCTCCTGCGGGGCCGGCGTGGAGGACGCGGCTCCCACGGAGACGGACCCCTACCTGGGGCTGATCCTGGTGGAGACCTACCAGCTCAACAAGCTGCTCGGAGAGGGGGGCATGGGCAGGGTCTACCTGGCAGAGCACCTCGCCCTGGAGAAGCCGGTGGCGGTGAAGATCCTCCACCAGCACCTGCTCGGAGACGAGCGGTCGGTGGCTCGCTTCGTTGCAGAGGCCAGGGAGGCAAGCAGGCTCAATCACCCCAACGTGGTCACCGTGATGGAGTTCGGGGAGACGGACTACGGCGTGATGTTCATTGTGATGGAGTACCTCAGGGGCAGGCCCCTGTCGGATGTCATCGCCAAGGAGCACCCGATCCCCTTCGACCGCCTGGTGAGCATCTTCCGGCAGATCCTCCTGGCAGTGGGAGAGGCCCATCGCCTGGGTGTGCTGCACCGAGATCTGAAGCCCGACAACGTCTTCATCGAGTCGCTGGCCGATGGCACGGAGCTGGTCAAGGTGATCGACTTTGGCATCGCCAAGCGCTTCGACCAGGAGGGGGAGGGGCTCACCTCGCCGGGCATGGTCTGCGGAACGCCCGAGTACATGTCTCCCGAGCAGGTGCAGGGCGACTCCCTCGACCAGCGCTCGGACGTCTACGCGCTCGGCGTGCTGCTGTACGAGATGATCGTCGGCTCCCCTCCGTTTTTTGGGGGGGGAGCCGCGGAGATAATGATCCAGCACGCCGAGGACGATCCGCTCCCTCCCTCCGAGGCGGCCCTCGAGCAGTCCGTCCCGGACTCCCTGGACGCCATCGTGCTCTGGGCCATGGCCAAGGAGCGCGGAGACCGCATCGAGTCCGCCGAGGAGTTTCGCCGGGTGCTGGACTCCTGGCTCCTGGTGTCCAGCCAGCCGGATGCCGCCGGTGCCGAGATCCAGGGGCGCGCCTGCCCATCCTGCAACACCTTTTGTCTGGAGAGCTCCGATGTCTGCCCGACCTGCGGCTTCCACCTGCCGGTGGATCTGCCCCAGGAGGGCACCCAGTACCTGATCCAGTCTCTCGGGGAGGAGCAGGTGAACAACCTGCGCAGCCAGCGGCTGCCCAAGGCCTCCGTCACAGTGGACGGGATCCGGGTCTCCTTTGGAACGCAGAGCTCGACAGAGACCATGGCGCTCAGCTCCGAGTCCGTTGCAAAGCACCTTCCCCTCATCGGCAGGACCCATGAGCTGTCAGCGCTCCTGAAGGGCTTGCGCTCCGGGGGGGCCTACTGCCTGCTGGGTGAGGCCGGCATGGGCAAGACCAGGCTCCTGGACGAGCTGGCCAGCCGCGCCAGGGACGCCGGGTTTCGCATCATCCGAGTGGCGCCCCGGGACGACTCCCTCTGGCCCAGCCACATGTGGCCAGTCAAGCACTTGGTGGCGCAGCTCCTGGGCTGCTCCTTGGAGGATCTCGACTCGGCCGATGCGCTTCGAGCTCGCCTGGGAGCGATGGCCGTGCCAGAGGACGCGCTGGCGGGGCTGGCGGAGCTGCTGGGCTTGTTGACCCCACCCGGCCAGCGCATGGACCGGCCCGCGCGGCGACGGGAGAGCCTGGCCGCCCTCAAGGACCTGGTTGTGAGCCGCATGCGCAGCGAGCCCCTGGCGCTGCTCGTGGAGGACTCGGACGAGATGGACGCCGCCAGCCAGCGTCACGTGAGCCTCCTCCAGTCCCTGCCCAGTCACCCGGCGCTCCTCACGGTGGTGACCAGAGCCCACCCCCCCCGCCAGGAGATCGACGGCGTGACCACCGTCAACATCGCTCCCCTTTCTCGCCAGGATGCCGTGGGGCTCGCCGAGCTGAAGCAGCGGGGGCTCCCGCTCCACCCGGAGGTGGGGGCGATGCTGGAGATCGCAGGCGGAAACCCCTTCTTCATCGATCAGCTAGTTCGCCTCTCCCACGAGGGTGGCTTGCCGGGCAAGGTGGTGCGTCGAATAGAGCTCCTGGATGCGCGCCTGGACCGCCTGCCCATGCACCTGCGGGAGCTGCTCCAGCGGGTGGCAGTGCACGGAGGTCGGGTGCCCATCGCCAGGCTGCAGCGCACATTCCACCTGGACGAGGAGCGCCTGGAGGATGAGCTCTCCTCCCTCGAGGACCTGGGGCTGGTCAAGTCCAGCACCGACTGGGTCTCTGCCAGCCACGCCTTGCTAGCAGACTCTGTGCTGGCCGGAATGCCCGCGGAGATCCGCGCCCAGACCCACAGGAGATACCTCGCCCTTCTGCCCATCTCTCCTCGAACCATTGGTGCAGCCATTCGCCACGCCCAGGGGGGAGGGGAGCACCGAGCCACGACCGAGCTGCTCCAGATGGGCGCAGGGGTGGCCTACGAGCAGCACGACAACGCCCTCGCCATCCAGTGGCTCCAGCTCGCCCTTCAGAAGTCGCGCCTCCTGTGGGGGGCAGGGGAGGGCGGCATGGACGCCGACACGCTCCTCACGGTGGAGCTGGGAAGGGCTCTGTCACACGTGCTGCTCCAGGATGGGGATGGCAAGACCGCTGGAGCCGTGCTCCAGGAGGTGCAGCAGTTCGTCTCACCCGCACAGCCCGCTCTGGCGGCGTCTGTGCTCATGGACAAGGCCGAGCACGCCGCCCGCCGGGGTCGCCTCTCCACCGCCGAGGAGCTCCTGCAGCAGGCCCTCTCCAGGCTGGAAGGAGGGGTGGAGCACGCCCACTGGCTGGAGCGAGAGATCCTCTTGCGCCGGGGGGAGATCGCCGCGGCTCGTGGGGGAGGGGACCGCGCCCTCTCTTACTATGCCGAGGGGTTCTCCCTCTCCGAGAGCGCCGCCCAGGACGGGGGGAGCCACTCCTGGCGCTTCCAGCTAGGCCTGGGGGAGCTTTCACGAAGCACGGGCGACCTCGCTGGCGCGGAGACTTACCTGAGCAACGCGCTGCTGGCGGCAGATGAGAGCGGCAGCCTACCTGGCACCCTGAAGGTGCAGATGGCCTACTCCGACCTGCTGGCGCGCCAGGAGAACCACGTCCGGGCCATGGATCACCTGGGCGACGCCATCCGCTGCGCCCAGCGCCTGGGGGACAGGGGTCTGGCAGCCGAGCTCTCTCTTCGACTCGGCGAGATGGCCCTCGCAACAGAGGAGCCCGGCCGCGCCAAGGAGCACCTGGAGCGCTCGGTGCGCTGGGCCAGGGCGGTGGGGCTCGGCAACGTCAGTCGAGAGGCCATCCGGCTGCTGGACCAGCTCTCCACCCCGCCCCCTCAGCACAAGACGCCCCCGCCATGAGGGGGATCTAGAGGAAACATGCTCAAGCCATGGTCGCTGCTCTCAACGGAGCTCCTGCTCCAAACTCGCGTCTTCGACCTCTTCAAGCGCAGGGCGCGCTCGCCTCGCAGCGGAGGAGTCCACGACTTCTACCTCATTCACGCACCCAACTGGGTCAACATCGTGCCCATCACCAGCGACGGTCGGATGGTCCTGGTTCGCCAGTATCGACAGGGGGTGGAGGGCTTCACCCTGGAGATCCCTGGCGGCATGATCGACCCCGCGGACCAGGACCCCGAGCACGCCGCCAGGCGGGAGCTACGGGAGGAGACCGGGTACACCGCTGGCTCGCTGCTGGAGATGGGGTGGGTGGAGCCCAACCCGGCGCTGCAGGCCAACCGCTGCTACACCTTCCTGGCCGAGGATCTCGGCTCTCCGGGCGAGCTGCAGCCGGATGGAGGAGAGGACCTGGAGGTGGAGCACGTGCCCCTCGCGCAGATCCCCGCCCTCGTTGCCGACGGCAGCATCCGCCACTCTCTCGTGATCGCCGCCTTCGCCCTGACCTTTGGCCTGGGCCCTGTGGGGGCCGGCACGAACCAGGAACCAGCCGGCCCAGCCGGAACCATCCCCGAGGTGGACCCATGACCCTGAGCGCAGCTCATATCCTGTTGACATACCGCTGCACCGACGCCTGTGGCCACTGCTTCGTCTACGGCGGCCCTCACCAGAGGGCCACCTTCACAGTAGGCAGGCTCAGCAGGTTCATCGAGCAGCTACGGCGAATCAGGTCGCTCCGCTGGGTCTACTTCTAGGGGGGTGAGCCGTTTTTGTACCACCCGATGCTCGTGGAGGCGGTGGCCCACGCAACGAGGTTGGACCTTGCCACCGCTGTGGTCTCCAACGGCTACTGGATCACCTCCGAGCGGGACCTGGGCATCTACCTGCGTCCCCTTGTGGCAGCCGGCCTGAAGCGGCTCCAGCTCTCGGTGGACGACGTACACCACCAGCGACGGCTGCACCACATGAGCGATCAGCTCCTGGAGCGCTGCCGAAGGTACCGGGTCACCCTGCAGCTCCTGGGTGTGGACATTCCCGAGCCCAACGAGGAGCCCCTCGAGGCCCGCGAGGGGCGCTACGTCTCCTCCGGAGAGATCATGTTCCGCGGCAGGGCGGTGGAGACCCTGGCCCGCGACCAGGCGCTCTGGGACTGGGAGAGCTTCGATGAATGCCCGCACGAGCTGCTGGCAGATCCCATGCGGGTGCACGTGGACCCGCACGGCTACGTGCACATCTGCCAGGGCACCATCATCGGCAACGTGGACGGGGAGCCACTGGACGCCATCATGGACGGGTACGAGCCCGACAGCCATCCAGTGGTGGGCCCGCTGCTCAGGGGCGGCCCCGCCGCGCTGGTGCGGGAGCACGGCCTGGAGCACGAGGAGGGGTACGCGGACGCCTGCCACCTGTGCTTTGCCGCGAGGTCGCAGCTCCGCGAGCGTTTCCCGGACGAGCTGGGGCCACCCTCTGTCTACGGTGATCGGCAGGTGAGAGGCCGACGCCAGCGGCGCGGCGTCCGCACAGAGCCCGAGCAGCCGCGCGGCGAGCGGGCTGGCGAGGGGGCTGGCGATAAACCATTGGATGGAGAAGCCGACACCGCGAGCTGAGTGCAGAGGCTCCTTTCCTGCGACATGCCCGATCAGGATGGAGGGGTGCAGCTTGTGCGCGATGCGCGAGTTTTGTCCCGGCAGCGCTGTCAAGACGGCGTGAGGAGTATCGACCTCATGGGCATGAGTTTACATAATATATATTATCGGACGTCAGGGGCCTGAGGGGCTCACCCCGTGCACCAGGTCGATCACCAGGCTAACCCGGGGCAGCGGCCTGGTCCGCCGATCTCTCAGGTGGCGTCGGAGTCGGAGTCGTCGAAGTGGTCCCGCAAGAGGTTCTGATAGCGGTTGCGCAGGTTGTTCAGGTAGAGCCTGGACTGCGTCTTTATCTGGCGGCGCTTGAGCAGCTCGGAGAGCTTCTCTCCCACGTCCTGCTGGGTAATTGGGCGCAGCAGGAAGTCTGAGGCGCCCAGCCTGAGAGCCTGCACCGCGGTGTCGGCGCTGGTAAAGCCCACGACGATGAGGATCTCCGCCTCCTGGGCACGATCCTTGAGCTTCTGCAGGATGTCCAGGCCGCTGCCGTCTCCGAGCTTCGACTCCAGGATGATCATGCCGAAGCTGGCCCCGTCGCAGGCGGCGACGGCGTCCGCCCCGGTGGCCACCGTGACGGTCTCGCAGCCGCGCCCCTCGAGCACCTCGCGGAGCACCTCCGACTGGGCCTCATCCCCGCCCACGATGAGCACCTTGGTGGGCGCGGGCTCAGGTGGCGCCGTCTCGTCACCGGTTGACTCCAGGCGCGCCCGGAGGTCCCGGTTCTCCTGCTCCAGGGCCGCCATGTGCTGCAAGAACTCGTCCACCATCCCGAGCAGCTCGTTGATGAGAGCCGACGATTTGCGCGATTCTTCAGTCACTGGCCTTCTCCGAGCGCCCACCCGCGGCGTGGCTACGGAAAAAATTGGCGCCCCCGGGGTGACTCGAACACCCGACCAACGGTTTAGGAAACCGCTGCTCTATCCGCCTGAGCTACGGGGGCCCAAGACGCCCAATATCTTCGAGCGGCAAGACAATAGCCCGTTCCACAGCGTGACGCAAACCAAAACCCGCCGGGCCCCTGGGCGCCGGCGCAAAGATTTGGCCCCTGGGCCCGGGGCGGCCTACTTGTCGTACTGAAGCAGCGAGAACACGTCCTGTCCTGGGAGCTTCCTTCGGCCCGAGAGAAAGGAGAGCTCCACCACGAAGGCGCAGCCCACCACATCCCCGCCGAGGCGCTCCACCAGCTCCACCGCGGCGCTGGCCGTGCCTCCGGTGGCCAGCAGGTCGTCCACCACGAGCACCCGCTGACCGGCTTTCACGGCGTCGCTGTGGATCTCCAGGCTGTCGGTGCCGTACTCCAGGTCGTAGGTCACCGACTCCACCGCGCAGGGCAGCTTGCCGGGCTTTCTAATGGGCACAAAGCCCACCCCCAGCCGATCGGCCATGGGGCAGCCGAAGAGAAAGCCGCGAGACTCCATGCCCACGATCCGGTCGAGGCTCGCGCCTGCGTATCGGTCGCACAGCAGGTCTATGCAGGCCCGGAACGCCTCGGGTGCTTCCAGCACCGGCGTGATGTCGTAAAACAGGATCCCCGGCTTGGGGTGGTCGGGCACCTCCCTGATGGTGCCACGGATGAGCTGCTGCTTCTGCTCGTCTGTCATGGGTTCAATCCTCCAGCGGTTGCGACGACGGGTCGCTTGTGGCCTGGCTTCTTTGCCAGGGCTTTGCTCGATCCAAGGGGTCTTCAGGGGTCTTCGGGCCATCCATGCTCACCGATGAGCTTTACGAAGCGGCAGGCCACGTCCCGCACGACCTGCTCTCCTCGGGAGTCCACGGTCACGCACTGCAGCTCCTGGACATGCCGCTTGCCCACGGGGATCACCAGGCGCCCCCCCTCTGTGAGCTGCTCCAGGTAGGGCCTGGGCACTGCTGGAGCGCCCGCGGCCACCAGGATGCCGTCGAAGGGAGCCTCCTGCGGCCAGCCGATGGTGCCGTCCCGCGTGATCAGGGAGACGTTTCGTACGCCCAGCTCGTCCAGGGCTCTCTTGGCCCTGGAAGCCAGGACCTCCAGACGCTCCACCGCAAAGACATGTGCACACAGCCGTGCCAGGACAGCGGTCTGATAGCCGCTCCCGGCGCCGACCTCCAGGATTCTATGGTGGGGCTCCGGGGCCAGGAGCTCGGTCATGCGGGCCACCATGTAGGGCTGAGACAGTGTCTGCCCGTACCCTATGGGGAGCGGGTGGTCTGCGTAGGCATCCTTGAGGCTGGCCTCCACGAAGCGGTGCCTCTCCACCTCGCCCAGGGCCTCCAGCACTCGCTCATGGCGAACCCCGCGATCTCGGATCTGCGTGGAGACCATGGCGCGACGAAGCCTCTCTGCCTCGGCGGTCATCGCTCCCCTGCCTCGGGCTCGGATTCGAATCCGAGGATGCACAGCTCTCTCCCCAGGCGCTCCAGCTCGCCCGGGGCGGTGAGATCCAGCCTCAAGGGGGTCACCGAGATGAGGCCCCGACGAAGCGCGTCCGCGTCCTCTCCTGTGGCGCCCTCGGTGGCAGGGGCGCCCGGGCGGGTGAGTCGAATGACCCCTCGGTCTGGCCAGGTCTCGCGCTGCCTGGCGGCGCTGCGATAGACACGGGTGCCCTGCGCCGTCAACCGGTAGCGCCCCGCGTCGTCCCCCAGGCTCGGCGGAACGTTCACGTTCAGCAGCGTGTGGGGAGGGTCCCAGCCGCGGCGGATGATCCACGAGGCCAGGGCCGCGCCGAAGCGAGCGGCTCGCAGAACTGCCTCGGGCGGCGCCCCGCGGTCGGTGGAGATGGCGATGGCCGGGAGCTGCAGCACCGCTCCCTCTGCTGCAGCGGCAACCGTTCCGCTGTAGAACACGTCCGTGCCCAGGTTGTAGCCGTCGTTGATGCCCGAGACCACGAGAGCCGGGCGGCGGGGAGCTAGCTGAGTGACCCCCAGGTAGACGCAGTCGGCAGGGGTGCCGTTCACCGCGAACTCGCCCTCCCCCACCCTCTCATAGCGCCAGGTGCCGGAGATGCTCACCGAGTGGCTGCTGGCGCTGCGCTCCCCGTCGGGGGCCACGAGGAGCAGGTCCCCCACCTCGCGCAGCTCACGCGCCAGCAGCTCTAGGCCCTGGGCCTCCACTCCGTCGTCGTTGGACAGGACTATCAGCGGTCGTTGGCTCACAGTGGAAGTCATATCAAAAAATGGTCCCTTTGGGGGCCGAGGAGAGGGCGAGACGAGGCCGCCAACAAGCAAAAAAATAGGCGCCGTGGCTCCTGGGAACCGCGACGCCCTAGTCGGGGCGAGAGGATTTGAACCTCCGACCCCTTGACCCCCAGTCAAGTGCGCTAACCAGACTGCGCTACGCCCCGACTATCGGTCTCGTCCAGCAGCTCGAGGAGGCTGTCCACCTCGTGCTGAATACGACTGGCTATCTCTTTTACGCGATGTATCTCGTCCTGCAAGGCTTTACTTTGCAGGGCATCTTTGCGTAGCTCCTCCAGCTTTGCCCGCTCGTGCTATGCCGAGCGTCTGAGCTGCTTCTTGGCCCCGGCAATCTTGAACTCTCGCTCCCAGAGCAGATCCTTGATCTGCAGGATGGTCTCGATGTCTCGTCGCCGATAGAGCCTCTGTCCTGACTTTGTCTTCTCCGGTCTTATCTGGCCGAACTCATCTTCCCAGTAGCGCAGGGTGTGCTCGGGAACCGACGTTATTCGGCTCACCTCGCCGATCTTGAAAAAAACCTTATCCGGAATCTCCGGGGTCACGACCGCGAGCGCCCGGCCGAACTAGGAGTTCAGCGCGTTCTTGAGGACCTGGCTGGGCTTGAAGGTCAAAACTCTCCTGGCGCTGATAGTGATCTCCTGGCCGGTCTGCGGGTTGCGGCCCACCCGCGCCTTCTTGTCCCGAACCACGAAGTTGCCGAAACCGGAGATCTTGATCTTCTCTCCACGCTCCAGGGTCTCCTTGATGGTGTCGAAGACGGTCTCCACTATCTCGGCGGCCTCCTTCTTCGAAAACCCGCCAACCCTCTCGTAGACGCTTTCGATGATGTCGGCCTTGGTCATGCGTTTCCCCTCGAGTGATTAGGTATTTCTTTTTTATCTGTGGAACTTACGCATGTCAAACATAAAATCGTGTGAACTACGGGCCTAGGCCTGCCTGGCTATGTCCACAATTTTTTCGAACGTGGCCGGCTCGTGGATGGCCAGCTCGGAAAGCATCTTGCGATCCAGCTTCACGTTGGCCCTGGTGAGCCCGGCTATGAAGCGGCTGTACGACATGCCGTACTGGCGGGACGCTGCGTTGATCCGAGTGATCCAGAGACGTCGGAAGTCACGCTTTCGGAGGCGACGGTGCTTGTAGGCGTACACCCAGCTCCGCCGAACCGCCTCCACGGCGCTCCTCCAGAGCTTGGAGCGTCCACCGCGAAAGCCCCGAGCAACTTTCAGTATTCTGTTTCGGCGCCGTCTGGCCTTGAAACCCTTCTTCACGCGAGGCATCGGTCCAACTCTCCGTAGTGGTCAGGCGTAGGGCAGAAGCTGGGCGAGCTGGCGAACGTTGGTGGCATCCGCCGTGACCATCTTTCTCAGACGTCGCTTCCGCTTGGTTGTCTTCTTGGTCAGGATGTGGCTCTTCCCACATTTGAAGCGCTTGAACTTCCCGGAGCCTGTTCTCCGAAAGCGTTTCTTTGCGCCACTGACTGACTTCATCTTGGGCATTCTCAGACTCCGCTTCTGGCCGTGCCCGCCTGATGGACGAGGCAGCGACCGCAAACAGGTGCGACCGGATAACACGGCGAAAACGCGCTGTCAAGTCGAACCGGCAAAAAAAACCCGTGCTTGGGCAGGCTGGAGGCTCCCGTCGAACAGCCAGCCCAGACCTTCAAAGGATCTGGCCTGCCTGCCGGCGGCGTCATGTCCTGCTCCACCCGAGGCAGAGGAGCTGGCTCCAGCTCTGGCCCGGCCAATGGGCGCCCTCTGCCAGGCTGCTCCGATGCTCAGGCCCCTGCTCCATCCCCTGGGGCAGGAGCAGGCTTGCGGGCCTGTCTCACCACCCCCACCTTGGGCCCGAGGAGCATGATCATGCGCCTCCCCTCCATGGAGGGCATCTGCTCCACGTTCACCGCCACATCCAGGGAGTCGAGCACCCGCTGCAAAATGGCCTGCCCGGTCTCCGGGTGGACGATCTCTCGGCCCCTGAACTGGACGACGAGCTTGACCTTGTTCCCCTCGCCCAAAAAGCCGTTGATCTTCTTCACCTTGAAGTTCAGGTCGTGGTCATCCGT
>JAJRWW010000445.1 GCA_024276595.1 Myxococcota bacterium | reverse complement strand
TTTTTCAGTGGAGACAATGGTAGAGGGAGCCAGGCAACGATGCAAGAACCGCGGCACAGGATCCGCCCCAACGGGTGTGGAAATGTCCGGGTGAGGATGAAGCTGATCCGTTCGCTTCCATGTGGGGAATTACCCCCAAGGTGCCCCGCTCGCCTGAAATCGGAGGCAGCGCACCAGCTCTTACCACGGGCTCTGCAGAGGCCACTAGCTCAGTGATGCAGGACGCAGGTCAGGGTGTAGCCGTGATTTTTGCAGGGGGAAAAGCCGTAGACGTAGTCGATACCCACGAGGAGGCCGTAGGGTCCCTGGGGGGAGGGAAAGCCTACCTCTATGAAGCTTCCGTTGCCCGCTGCGCCGATGCTGTAGGCGCTGAACTGCCATGGGCCGCTGCCTGGATACCCTCCGGTGTGGACGCCAACCCGAATACGCACGGTTTGACTGGACCACAACCCAGAGACCTCACACCGCCAGAAGGTAAAGGTGTTGGTCTGATTGTAGTTCGTCAGGTGCCAGTAGAAGTTGTCCACGTCTCCCGGCCAGCCAAAGACGCTGCTCACACTCTTGGTCTCGTTCCAAATGGAATATACACCGATGAAAGCCGGATTGCCGTTGTAGATGTCATTGGGCTCTCGGTTCGAGTCGTAGGGCCAGACACCAGTCTCGTCGATCTGGCCATCGCAGTCGTCGTCTGCCGTGTTGCAGACCTCGGTCGAAGGGGTCACCTCTCCAACGCACGTTGTGGCCCAGGAGCCCGCCGTGCAGAGCTGGCTTCCGTTGTGGCAAATCCCGACGTTTTGGGTGGCAGCGGGGCCCGTGTAGCAGGTGCGGTAGACGTTTTCGTCAACGCTGCCGTCGCAGTCGTCGTCTATGTTGTTACATGTCTCAGGTCGTGGCAGCCGCTCACCGACGCAGGTCGGATCCCACGTGCCGTTGGCGAGGCAAGTCTGCGTTCCCGCAATACAGTAACCCACGTCGGAGCCGCAGGACCGCGTGGCTGGCGGCGTACACTGACAACCGGCAGACGCCTCGTCAGTGGTGCCATCGCAGTCGTTGTCCAGACCGTCACCGCAGATCTCGGTCGTTGGAAAGACAGTCTGGACGCAGGCCAGGTCTCCGACCTGGCACTCCTCCACGCCGAAAGCGCAGACACCGAACAGCCCGGACAGTAAGCAACTGCCACCGCCGCCAGGGTTACCATTGTCCACTATGCCGTCGCAGTCGTTGTCGACGTCGTCACAGATCTCTGCTTCGGGGAAAACAACCTGGGTGCAGACCAAGCTGCCGCTCTGGCACTCTGTCGTGCCCACCGCGCAGGCGCCCTCGAGCCCGGTCACCGTGCATGCTTGCCCGCCCCCTGGATCCCCGTCATCAATGACACCGTTGCAGTCGTTGTCGACGTCATCACAGATCTCTGTCTGTGGGTAGACTACCTGCGTGCACACCAGGGCGCCATCGACACACTGCTCCTCGCCTACACCGCAGGGACCGAGCTGACCGTTCACCGGGCAGGCTGTGCCCTCGAGATCCTCGTCGATGAGGCCGTCACAGTCATCGTCCAGGCCATTGCAGACCTCGTCCGAGGGGAAAATGACCTGCTCACACACCACTGCCACCCCGTCGCATCTTGTCTCGCTCGCGGCGCAAACGCCTTGCACGCCTGTGACCGAGCACGTCGCACCCGTTCCAGGGATTCCGTTGTCCACGAGGCCGTCGCAGTCGTTGTCGATGCCATCGCAGATCTCGGCTTTGGGCTGGCAGTCCCCGCACCCGCATGCCCCCCAGCTTCCTTCGGTGCAGAGCTGGGTGCCGGTGGTGCCGTCGTCGCAAGAGCAGCTCCGGGTGGTGCTCTCTTCACAGTCTCCTGCGGTGGTGGTCTCCCCGCATCCACCCACCAACCCTGCGCCGAGCGTGAGGATCACGCTCACTAGCCGCCGCGTATTCTTCTGTCTGTACATAGTACTCCTCCAATGGTGGGCGTTTCCTCGTCCTACTGGAACTCCCCGCAACGGTTCCGGCTGCACAACGACGATTCCCCCTCAGGTGAAAGATAACCTTACCACGAATGAGCGCCCCGCACGCTTTGTTTGGTAATTAGCAGGAGGCAGCGAGACGAAAGCTGAGGGCGCTCTGCATACGCTGCTCCCGGTCGGGCCAACTCCGGGTCTGCCTCGATGCGAGGGGAATTGGCCGGAAGGTCGCTCAGCGCTGGGCCAGGATCCGCTCGAGCTGACCGATGGAGTCGGGGTCGAAGCTACCGTGGGGGCAGTGGACGGACCAGTCCGAAAGGAGGCCAAAGGGGTGGAGCTCGCGCTGCCCCTGGCTCATGCGCCCTATGGAGTAGGGCTCGTTCACCAAGGTGGCGTCAAAGCGCTCACCGTCCACCCCGTGCACCTCGAACCAGAGGTGCTCCCTGTCGTCCTCGGTCTGGGGATCGTCCACCTCGTAGCCCAGCTTCACCAGGAAGGTCCAGCCCTCGGTCCGGCCGTGGGTCTCCAACAGCGCCAAGAAGCGGTCGAGCTGCTCGGCGGCGAGGCGGCTCATGCGCTCCGTCTCCAGGCTGGACACAAAGAGCAGCGGGTCGTCCTCGAGGATGGGCAGGTGACGCTCCGGGTTCAGGTAGCGCTCGCCAAAGAGCCCGAGCCAGCGCTCCCCGGGGACGAAGAGGATCCCTGATGGGTGGTCGTGGAACTCGTCGCGGTCTCCCGCCGATCCGGGAACACCGCCAGGGACGTGCGAGAGGCCCTTCTCCCAGGGCAGCCACAGCAGCTCCAGCCCCTGCCCGACAGAGAAGGGCTCGTCGGGCGGCGGCGGCCCCATCTCCAGGGTCATCGCGGCGGCAGTGCCCAGCAGGTTCGCCAGGGTCGCCGTGTGCTCCGATGGGACGTCCAGCAGCTCCAGCTCGATGGTGCCGCAGCGCAGCAGCCCGTGGGTGTGGAGCCACAGACGACCGTAGCTTTCGGGACCCATCACCGCGTGGACACTGTAGAGGCTCTCAGGGGATGGGGGCACCCTGGAGGAGGCCACATCGCCGAGCCAGTCGCCTCCCCGGGGCCAGCTCGCGGACAGGTCGTAGGTGACAGACGCCCGGGGGGCCACCACGTGCAGCAGGCGGAGCTGTCGGTGAAAGTCCAGCAGGGGGTTTTTTCCAAACCGCGTGGACACCCCCATGGACCAGCGGCACCCCCGGGTGGCCTCCAGGTCCTGGGGACTCAGGTAGCCCAGCTCCAGGTGTACGTCGTGAAGCTGCTCGGCGGGTTCGAGCCAGATCCGGTACTGGGTGGGCTCCTCGTGCTCCTCCCAGCGAACCTGCAGCTCCAGCTCCCAGCGAGATCCTCCCATCTGGCGCACGGCGGCCATGCGCCGGTCCACCAGTTGGAAGGCGCCGCTGTCCAGGTGTCTGATGGTGGCGGTGACCCCCGGGTCGTCTGCGCCCCGAGGAAGCAGGGCGACCACCCAGGAGGGCGCCCGCTGATCGGGGTCGATTGCCACCAGGTAGTGGGGGTCGAGTCGCTGCATGGCGACACCGTACTAACTGGGCCGTCTCAGTCAAGGCCAGGTACGGGTCCCCATGCGCGAGCGCTACCTCGCAGTATCTTGGTGCTACAGGTGCGACCAGAAGGTGGTCAGGGTGATCGCGGCGCTCACCCCGTCCAGACGAGTCAACCGGGAGTCGGTGTAGGTTTGCCCATGGGCGCCGCGGAGCTTGCTCAGAAACAGGCGGTGGTAGAGCACCCTGGTCCCCAGGACCATGTAGCGGTTGAGGTAAAGGTCCAGCCCGCCCCCCGCGCGCAGACCTCCACCGTGCGCCATGGCCCTGGTCTTGCAGCTCCCGCAGGATGTCTCGGTGGCTCCAACGAGGGTGTATGCGCCCAGACCTGCCTGCACGAAGGGCACCACCGGCCGGTGCGGAGAGGGTCTCACGAGGCGAAGCCTGGCGTCCAGGGCAACGGCCACCATGGCCACCCTGGAGATCTCCCCCAGCGCTTTCTCGGGCCGAAAGAAGGTGCTGGAGAGGCCCAGCTCCAGGGCAAAGAGCCCGCCGAGGTTCCAGCCGAAGGCAACCGAGGCCTGGCCCAGGGCCGTCAGGTGCTCGAACCCTCCCGTGGGCCTCACCAGGCTCAGGTACCCTCCCCCGACGCCCAGGTAGGGCGTGGACTTGGGGTGGTAGGGCGCCGCCAACCGGCAGCTCGAAGAAGCTCTCACGCCGAGGGGCCTGGTGCACCGCAGGGTGGGCGGCACAACGGGCAGGCGCAGCCGCTGACGCAGGAGAGGCGCACTCCCCATTGGGTCACGGGTACGACACACGTACCGGTAGACTGTCCGCACGCATGGCACCGACGGAGACTGGCAGCTAACCCGCACGGGCACCAGGGGGCAGTGGGGTCCACCGGCGGTCATGGCCGGTGGAGGGGGGGGGATCGCGTAGCGCCGCACAGCGGTGGTGCCGTATGCAGTGGAGGGCGCCACCGGGGGGGGTGGAGGCGATGTGAGCACCGCCAGGTGGCGGGCCGCGGCCACTGGGGAGCTCGCAAAAAGTGCGGTGGCTGCGAGCGCGAGGGATGCCGGTGTTCCGAGCACGAGCTTTGCCATTGTATTCTCCTGTGTGCCTCGCCGAAGATCCCTCCGGCCAAGCCGAGCATGTTCCAGGTACTCAGCCAACGCGGATGGGCGAAGCAGCTTACAGACCGCCGCCAAAATCACCGGCGAGCCGGCCTGGGCCAGCCACAGAGACAAGAGATCGCTGTTGGAGCTGCGGGTTGCACGTGGGTGTCCTGGGAGATACAGTTCTGAGCTGATCGAGCCCGGTCTCGTCCAACCCGTAACAGGAGCTTCGCCATGTACCCCACCCAGAGCACCAGCAGGGATGCCACCTCGCCAGCCAGAGGCGGCGCCGCGCCCTTGGCGGCCGCGC
>JAJRWW010000444.1 GCA_024276595.1 Myxococcota bacterium | reverse complement strand
TGGGCCACGGGCACCCGGGTGAGCTGCGTGGGCTGCCACGACGTTGGCAGCTCGGTGATCCAGGGCGTGCAGGCGCCACCCGTCTCTGGCAATAACACGACCTGGGGGTACTTCGTATCCGGTCACGGTCGGAGCAACCTGCGGTGCCTCCGGCCTCGTCACCATCCCCGGTGCCCCGACCAGATGAACGCCTTCCAGGTCTGCATGTCCACCCGATGATCAGAAGGTCACCTCGAACGTCGAAGGCAAGACCGAGATCCTGACCTACCAAGTCACCGGTTGTACTCTCGAGATGACCAGGATCCTGGCCGGCAAGACAGTGATGCACCACGTTCGGTGAAAAGGTGCGCAATGTGCTCGCTCGTCCCTGGCCTGCGTCCACCAGAGTCGCTGAGATCATCATGGAGCCGCTACGGGCAGAGGGGAGAGGTTGTGCTATTGTGTGCTCTCCAACCGCCTGGCGGACAGACGAAGGAGCATCTGCGAATGGACCAGACGAAGCTGACCATCATCCGGGCAGTCAGGGACATGGCCAGGACCGACGGGCGGCTGCATCGGCAGGAGCGCAAGGTCTTGCGGCTCATCGCCGATGCGGAGCAGCTCGACCCACAGGAGCGAGAGTACCTTCAGCGCACCAGCGAGCCCCTCCCCGTGGAGGAGATAGGGGGCCTCCTGACCGAGAAGACGGATCGGCTGCGCCTCATGGAGCTTTCGGTGCTGGTGTCCATGGCCGACGGGGTCGAGTCCCCCGATGAGCTGGACCGGCTGCGCCAGCTCGCCTCCCACCTGAGCCTCTCCAACGAGGACATTCACGGCTGCCTGGAGCGTGCCCGGGAGCGGTTTTTCGAGATCACCAGGATGTGGGACAGGGAGGCGTAGCCTCTCCAGAGGCCAACCGATCCATGAGATCGCGCATGTCTTCCGGGATGGGTGCGTTTACCCGAGCCTCTCCGGGGGGACCGTCAGGGAGTGGGAAGCTGATGGATACGGCGTGCAGGGCGTGCCTTTCCATCGGCAGATCGGGGGGCACTCCCTTCTCCAGCAGGGCGAGGAAGAAGCTGTCGGGGTGGCCGTAGATCTTGTCCCCAACCACCGGGTGTCCCAGGTGCTCCAGGTGCACCCTTATCTGATGCTGGCGGCCAGTCTCCGGGTGCGCCTGTACCAGGGTGTGGTCGCCGAACCTGCGCAGGGGAACAAACCTGGTTCGGGATGGATGTCCGTCGGGACGGACGCCCATTCGCAGGCGGATGACCGAACCTCGGGCCGGCCCCAGGGGTGCGTCCACTAGCCGCTCGCTGGCCATGTCGCCGTGCACCAGCGCCAGGTACGTCTTTCGCACCAGCCCCTCCTGGAAGGAGAGCTTGAGGCGCCTGGTGGCCCCTGGCCCCACGCCGAAGAGCACCACTCCGGATGTCTCCCGGTCCAGGCGGTGAGCCATCTGGAGGCCGCTCTCAGGGCCGAAACGCTGGCGCATCACCTCGGTCAGGGTGTTTCTGAGGTAGCGAGCGGTGGGGTGCACAGGGAGCCCCGCGGGCTTGGCCACGGCCAGGTAGCCCGGGCCCCGAGACAGCTCCTGCACGTTCCTGGGTACGTCTGGCTCTACCGGGTGTGGTCGGCAGATGAGGATCTGGTCTCCGCGCTTCACCCGTACGCCCGGCTTTCGCGGGGGCACTCCGTTTACCGTCAGGACCCGGCGGATCATCTCGGCGATGCGGGTGCGGGAGAGGCGCTTTATCCGAAGCTGCAGGTAGCGGTCCAGGCGCCACCCGGCGTACTGGGGCTCCACGGTGAAGCGGATCTCGATGATCTCGGGCGCAGAAGCGCTGTGGGCTGACGGGGCCATGGAGCTACTGGCGCAAGGTGAAGCGAACCACCTCGTCACCGCCAGGGCGCAAGGTGACCGTGCGCACCTCCGAGACCTGCTTGTTGTACCTCACCTGGACCCTGAAGGTGGCGGGGCGCACCTTGCGGAAGAAGGGCGTCCTCCCCCGGACCCTGCCGTTGATGAGCACATGGGCCCCCTTCACGTTGGCGGTCACTGCCAGGTGGGCCACGTCGGTCTTGACCAGGTCGGTCAGGTCATCCTCTCCGGTCATGGCGGCTGGCTGGCCTCGGACACGCCTGGCTCCACGGCGGGAGCCGGAGCGGATGGGCCTGGGCTTGGCGTCGGTGGAGGGGGGATGTCGCAGGTCCGCCACCAGCCGGACGAGGTCCCCCTGGCCCACGGGGATGATCCGCTTCCAGGGCTTTTTGAAACGCTTGTGGCGGAGCTCCACCAGGAGCCTGGTGGGCACGGTGTAGTCGGGGAACCGGCCGGGCGTCTTCACCTGCACGTACTGGCCCTGGAGGAAGATGCGCGCTCCCCGCGGGCGGCTGTCGATCTCCAGGGTGGCGCGCACCGACAGAGGCACCCGCTGGCGGTCCCCCGAGCGGGCCTCGGCGCCCTTGCCTGGGCTCTCCTTGGGAGACGTCGCAAAGTGGAGCACGTAGACGTAGTAGCCGCCCACCCCCATGAGCCCCAGCAGGCCGAGGGTGAGCACGAGCCTGCCCAGGGCCAGGAGGGCGGAGGGTCTGCCCTCGCCCGAGGTGGCCCTGGCCACCTCCTTGGCGGCAGCCGCCTGGAGATCCTGCTCCACCTGTGCCGGAGGTGCGGTGGCGGCCCCTTGGGCAGGAGCCGCAGAGGCGGGAGCGGGCCGTGGGGGCCTGTTGGCTGGAGGGCCCACGGGGAGCCCCCCCGAGGATGGATCCTCGCGCAGGGCCACTGTGGCCTGCTCCGGTGCCCTCGCAGCGGCCGGCGCCGGGGGTTCTCCTGGGGAGCCCCCGGGCGACGGAGATAGGCCAACCGTGACCACTGGCGCCAGCCCAGGAGCGAAGGGGTCTGCCTGGGGTGCAGGCGGGCCGGGCTCGAAGGGGTCTGCCTGGGGGAGGGCGGGGGTGGGCGCCCGCAGATCGCCGCTGTCGAGGGTCTGAAGCTGATCCACCTGGGTGGAGTGGCCGGTTGTCTCGGAAAAAAGCGCCCTCACGTACTCGGACAGGTCGTCCTTCGAGAACACCATGCCGGCCGAACGCATGAAGTTCAATAGCCCCTTTCGCATGGCGCGAGCAGAGGACCAGCGCTTTTCGGGGACGAGGGTCAGGGCGCGGTGAACGATCTCCTCGAGCTGAGGCGGGAGCCCGAGCACTAGCTGGGAGAGGGGGTCGAAGCGCCCCTGCTGGATCTTGATGAGGATCTCCCGGTCCGTGGCCCCGGCCGCGTGGGGCTTGCCGGTGATCATCTCATACAGCACCACGCCGGTGGCGAAGATGTCCGTGCGGTGGTCGATGGGCTCGCCCCGGGCCTGCTCCGGAGACATGTACCGAAACTTGCCCTTGATGACGCCCGCCTGGGTGCGATGGGTGGACGTGCGGGCCTTGGCGATGCCGAAGTCGATGACCTTCACCTCCCCATCGTAGGTGATGATCACGTTCTGGGGAGAGATGTCGCGGTGGATTATGTGCAGGAGCTGGCCGTCC
>JAJRWW010000443.1 GCA_024276595.1 Myxococcota bacterium | reverse complement strand
TCCTGCGCGCGCGAGTCCAGGGCCTGAGCAATGGTCTGGCGACTACGGCGCGAGGTCTCGCCCTTGCCCTGCGCGCGCGAGTCCAGGGCTCGCGAGTCCATGCCCATACCCTTGCCCTGCAGGCAAGATTCCTTATGGATATAAGCCTGGACCACCAACCCCGATGTTGGCCTCGTGGTCCATCCGCGGTATACCCGTGGGGACGAGCTCTCACAGCCGCTCAGGAGGGCGAGCTGCAGACCGCCCGCCCGAGTGAGCAGATTCGAGGTCCCCATGCGAAGCTCCCTGATCCTCGCAGCCACGATCCTCATCTCCTCCGGCTGCAAGCCCCCTCCCCTGGAGTACACAAAGGGCCAGGTGCGCTTCGCCCGAAGCCGGGAGGACTTCTACCGGGCCCGCTGGCAGAGGAGCGCCTCCGCCGCTCAGCCCAAGATCTGCGCGGGGTTTGTCCACAACAAGCGCTTCGGTCACTACCTGAAGTACGGCTCCTTTCGACTGGCCATGGCCCTGCAGGTCTTCCTGGGCGGCGGCCCCGTGATCACCGCCGGCAGGATCACGGGCTGGCGGGAGGGAAAGCTCCTGCGCACCCTGCAGCGGAGGATCCGCGTGGGACCCAGCAACAAAAGCTACGTGTGGTGCGGCCGCCTCCGCAAGGGCGGGACATGGAAGGTGGGCGCCATGCGCTTCGTCTTCGTGCTGCAAGGGCCCGAGCGCGCCATGGGCGAGAAGCTGGCCACAGGGGTGCTGCGGATCACCCGGTGAGCCACGTCGCCCCGGAGCCACGGAGGAGCGCCTGCTCCGATCCCGCCACCCCCAGGCCTGCAAGGCTTGCCAGGTTTGACTGGGAGATTGCCAGGTTTGACTGGGAGATTGTTTGCTGATAGTAGCCCTCGTGTTCGGGCTGGCGCCGCCGCCCGGCGAGGTTTTCCAGAGCAGGACAGGGACTGTGCGGCCCCGGCGGAGGGCCGCCCCGGAGGACGGCATGAGCAGCAGGAAGTTTCGGGATCTGGTGGACATGCAGCAGCAGTCGGTGGCCGCCTTCGGGGGCCGCAGGCTCTTCGGGACCAAGGAGGCGGGGGCCTGGCGCTGGACCACCTACGCCGAGCTCGGCCGCCGGGTGGACGACCTTCGAGGTGGCCTGGCAAAGCTCGGGGTGGGGAAAGGGGACGCCGTGGCCATCATCTCCTCCAACCGGGTGGAGTGGGCGGTGGCCGCCTACGCCACCTACGGCCTGGGGGCCGTCTTCGTTCCCATGTACGAGCACCAGCTCGAGTCCGACTGGGAGTACATCCTCCGAGACTCCGGGGCCAGGCACCTCATCGTCTCCTCCCGGTCCATCTTCGACAGGGTGCGGGGCTGGCCCGAGCGCTTGCAGGACCTGGAGGGGGTCTGCTGCATGTCCCTCCCCAGGGACGACGAGAGCAGCTTCGGGGGCCTGGAGCACCTCGGGCGGGAGAACCCAGCGCAGGCGAGGGAGGACATCGATCCGGAGGATGTCTGCAGCATCATCTACACTTCGGGCACCACAGGTAAGCCCAAAGGAGTGCTCCTCTCCCACGGCAACATCACCTCCAACGTGAACGCCATCCACGAGATATTCCCCCTCTCCATGGAGGACTGCTCCGTCTCGTTTCTGCCCTGGGCGCATTCTTTTGGACAGACCGTGGAGCTCCACTGCCTGCTGTCAATGGGCTGCCAGGTTGCCTTTGCCGAGTCCATCGATCGGCTCGTGGACAACATCGCCGACGTGAAGCCCACCCTGCTGGTGTCTGTCCCGCGAATCTTCAACAAGATCTATGCTGGTCTCCAAAAAAAGATCGACGAGGGGAGCGGAGTCAAAAAGGCGCTGTTCGAAGCTGGCATGGCCAACGAGGAGGAGCGCCGCAAGCTGGCCGAGGTGGGTCGCACCTCGCTGGTGGCAAACCTAAAGGGCGCCCTCTTCGACAGGTTGATCTTCTCCAAGGTGCGGGAGCGCTTCGGCGGAAGGCTGAAGTACGCCTTCTCCGGTGGCGCGGCGATGTCCACCGAGGTGGCCGAGTTCATCGACCGCATTGGCATCCTGGTCTACGAGGGTTACGGCCTGACGGAGACCAGCCCCATCGCTACCGCCAACTGCCGCGGCCACCGCAAGATCGGCTCCGTTGGGCGCCCCATCCCAGGGGTGCGAGTCGAGATCGACTCCTCGGCGGTGGAGGATGGCGGGGATGAGGGGGAGATCATCGTCTTTGGCCCCAATGTCATGAAGGGCTACCACAACCTGCCCGAGGAGACCGCCAGCGTGATGACGGAGGACGGCGGCTTCCGCACCGGAGATCGGGGCCGGCTAGACAGCGACGGCTACCTGTACATCACCGGACGCATCAAGGAGCAGTACAAGCTCGAGAACGGCAAGTACGTGGTGCCCGCACCTTTGGAGGAGCAGCTCCAGCTCTCGAGGTACATCACTCAGGCGTACGTCGACGGCGCCAACCGCCCATACAACGCCGCATTGATCGTTCCGGACCGGGAGGCCATCAAGCAATGGGCCGCCGAGCACGGGCTGGAGGGCTCCTTTGAAGACCTGCTGGACCACGACGACACCCGGAGGCTCATCGGGGGGGAGCTGGCGAGGCTCTCCGCCGACTGGAAGGGATATGAGCGCGTGCGTGAGTTTGCCTTGCTGGGCGAGGAGCTCACAACGGAGAACGGCATGCTCACCCCCTCCCTCAAGCTCAAGCGGCGGAAGGTGGTGGAAAAGCACGGCGACATCCTGCGCGGCCTCTGGCCCTGAACAGCGCCGACCCCGGCGGTGGAGAGAGCTCGGGCTGCACCACCACCTCGCACCGCGGCGACAATCTCACAGCCACCCCTTGCCTGCGCCCTGCCCTCGGGGCCCCTGGCCGCCCAACCGCTTGTCATCCGCTCGCCTGATGTGGAAGGCCGCCGCCGCCGCCGTCACCGCCTGCTCATACTCCTCACCGGAGAACCGCGCCCGAAGCCTCTCGGACACCGGGAGGGCCATGGGGACCGCCCTCCAGCGCACCGGCTCTCCGGTGACGTCATCCACTAGGCCGCCCCCGTGCACCACCCTCGTGGCCCTGGCCAGGTCCATCTGGGTCACGGCGCCAGCCATTGCCGCGAAGCGCGCCTCGTCCACCGGGTCCAGGAAGCTGAGCAGGCCGTGGGCCTGGGCCGCCACGTGGTAGTGAGCGGGCGAGAAGATGAGCCCGTCGAGCTCCAGGCGCTCGCACATCATCACCAGGGTCATCACCAGCTCCTTGAGACACCCCAACCCCGGGTGCTGCTGCCCGGGGAGCAGAGGCCGATCCCGGCTGGGACGAGCCCTGGGGTTCTGCAGCAAGAGCCACTCTATGGACAGGCAGCGGAAGGGAGCCAGCTCCGCCGTGATCCGGAGCACCAGCTCCACCAGCAGATCGCCCGGCTCGTCGGCGCTGCGAACGCGGATCCGTTCCCCGGTGGAATGGCGGGTGTCCATCTGGAAGCGCACTCGCCCATAGCCCGCGGCCCGGATCCGGTCCAGCACTCCGAAGCGCTCGAAGGAGAGCTCCACCCCGTAGAGGGAGTAGTAGCCCAGGAGCCTGCTGCCGGTTCGCGTGGGACCAACCAGGTCCAGCATGAGATCCTCGGGGGTGAGGAGGACCTCCTCGTCATCTCCACCCGCAAGCTCGGCACGGGAGAAGCGCTGGGCGATGGCACGGAAGTGGCGCAGCTCTCGATCCCGCGCGCTGGGAATGAGCGCGTCCAGGTCGGCCATCAGCCACGCGAGCGACCTGGCGGTGAGACGCCAGGCGTCCCGCCCATAGCCCCCGGCAAGCGTCCACACCATGGGCAAGGAGCCCAGGTGCGCCAGCACGAGCCTGTCGCGGGCTAGCACGCCATCGTCGGTAACGCGCCAGGAGCCCATCTTGTCCTCCATCCCCACGTCCACCCCGGCCACATAGAACACCAGCTCCGGCCGAGCCGCATCCATGGCCCTGGGGAGATGCTCACGCAGAGCCTGCAGGTAGCCGCGATCCCCCACGCTGCTACCCAACGGGACGTCCAGGGAGGACACCGCAGGTGAGTCATCCCAGTCTGCCGAGTGGACCGAGAAGGTGAACACTGACTCATCCTCCGCGAAGATCGACCTGGTGCCGTCCCCGTGATGCAGGTCCAGATCCACCACCAGAATCCGCCCCGAGTACCCCTCCGACCTGAGCTGCAAGATGGCCACTGCGAGGTCGTTGAAGAGGCAGAAGCCCGCGCCCATGTCCCGCCGGGCGTGGTGCAACCCTCCCCCCAGGTTCACCACCGGCCGGCCGCGTCGCCAGGGCTTCGTGGCCAGCCGCGCGGCCAGCACCGTGCCCGCCACCTGCCGCCGCTGCACGCCAATCATCCGCTGAAGGTCCCGCTGGCGCATGGGAAGCCCGAAGATCCGCTCCAGGGTCTTGGGCCGAGCCACCTGCTCCAGGTACTGGTAGTCGTGAGCCCGGGCGAGCTGCGCGAGGGAGACAGCCTCTGGCCTCCGGAGCTGTCTGGCGGTGACGCACCCCTCCCGCACCAGGTAGTTGATGATGTGCTCTCCTCGCCTGGAGTCAACCAGCGGGTTGGGTGGCATCTCGTAGTCCAGGTGGTACACAAGCGTCCCCCGGGATTGCCTGAGATGCGTCACCAGCCGCCTCCGGACCCGTCCCACCAGCCTCAGAGGCCGCCACCGCGAAATATCGAGCTCTCTCATGACCGCAAGCTATTTCACCGCCTCTCCCTTGGCAAGGCCTCAACAAGCTAACTGGCTTCTATCCATTAGGAATATTGGCTGCAGGGCAAGGGTGAGGCTTCGGTGGCGGTCAAAACGTGATCCATTTCCGGCGGTGTGAGAGATCCACCTGAGGTTGCGGTGCGCTGGGATGGTCGCGACATCAGAGGGCGCTTTCAGACGCGTGGCTGGTCTGTTGTGTGGATGGGGTGAGGAGTGCGGATGGGGGATGGGGATGGCGGATGGGGATGGCGGATGGGGATGGCGGATGGGGATGGGACGGTAGCGATTTCTTCGCCTTCTTTGTCGCCTTGGCCTTCGACGTGGCCTTTGCCTTCGCATTAGCCCTGGCTCTCTTTTTGGCCAGGTGCTGGCGGTAGCTGGGGCCTTTGATATCTATGCGGATGGAGCTCATGGCCAGCCGGTCCAGGATCGCCGCTGCCAGGGTTGCATCTCCCAGGTAGCGACCCCATTGGCTGAGCATTATGTT
>JAJRWW010000442.1 GCA_024276595.1 Myxococcota bacterium | reverse complement strand
GTCACCCTGGCGGCCGCGGTGGGCGGAGAAGAGGGCTGCGCCCGGGTGACAGTCGGGCCCCCTTTCGACCCTTCGAAGCTGAAGAATGTCGGCTCCACGCCAGGCGCCCTGGCCCTGGCCCCGGGCGCACCAGGCGGATCATACAGGGGCGGACACGGGGCCAGCGTCCTGGAAGGCGCTGGCTCCCATCCCGCGACCCCCAAGGACCTGGACGAGTCAGAAGGGCTGGACCAGGGGAGCCTCACCCTGCTCGTCCCCGGCGCGCAGAGGCGGCTGCGCCTGGTGGGAGTGGAGCCCCTCGGCGAACGGCGGCTGTGGGGCATTCAGAAGCTGGTGGTTGCCGGCAGCTACCTGCAAAGGCCCGGCGAGGTCCTGGACGAGTCGGAGAGCTGGCCAGTCCTCTTGCCCAGGCGGGTGGCCACCAGGATTGGAGCCAGGGTGGGCTCCACGCTGCTTCTGCAGGCAAGGGATGGAGACGGCAAGATGGGCTGGAGGGCGGCGCGGGTCAAGGGGCTCCTGGACGACGCGCGCTGGCCAACGGGGCTGCCAGAGCTGGTCATGGGCTACTACGCCGCCCAGCAGGTGGACGCCCCCCGGCTCAACGCCCGTGCCCACGAGATGCTCTTGCTGCCCAGGCCCGGTGTCACGCCGCACGCCCTCGCCAAGGACTGCAGGAGCCACCTCACACCCATCGTGCGTACCTGGCAGCAGATCGCGCCGGACATGGCCAGGATGATCCAGCTCCAGGACACCTGGGTGGCGATACTGCTGGCCATCATCTTCGCCCTGGCCGCCCTGACCGTCATGAACACCATGCTCATGGCCGTGTTCGAGCGCACCCGGGAGTTCGGGGTGCTCAAGTCCATCGGCATGAGGCCGGCCCAGGTGTTTGGGCTCATCGTCTTCGAGACCCTGGCCCTGGCGCTCATAGCGGTGACCCTCGGCGGCCTGGGGGGCCTGCTGCTCAACCACTGGGCGGTTACCACCGGTATCGACCTGTCGCGCTGGACCGGAGGCTTCACCTACCAGGGGACCTTCATCAACCCGGTGTGGCGAGCCTCGCACTCCCTGCGGGTGATCCTCGTCCCCATGATCATGGTCCAGGTGGTCTGCCTCCTGGTCTCCATATACCCCGCCGCGCGGGCCGGCCGGCTCAAGCCGGTGGAAGCCATGCGGCACAGCAGCTAAGGGTGACCCCATGATGACCATCAAGCTGGCGCTGCGTGGCCTCTGGCGGCACAAGATCCGCACGCTCATCACCCTGGGGGCCATTTTCACAAGTCACTGCTGGGGCCTGGTGTTTCTCTCCATGAACGACGGCGGACACGAGCTCATGGTGGAGATGGGGATCCGTCAGGGGAGGGCCGGCCACGTGGTGGTTCAGGCCAGAGACTATCAAAAGACCCAGGCGGTGGAGCTGCTGGTGACCGACCCCCAGCGGGTGCGCAGGATCATAAAGGAGAGGGTGCCCCGGAGCCGGGTGGTGCTGCGCGCCTTTGGCAGCGGCCTGGCCAGGTCTGCCAGCGACGCGGTGGGGGTGATGTTCTCCGGGGTGGAGCCGAACCAGGAGCGGCACGTGGACATGCTGGCCAAAAAGATGGTCCGCGGGGTGTACCTGGGAGCCTCGGAGGAGGAGATCCGCCGGGCCGAGGATCGTGAGCGCGCCCGCAAGGGCCGCCTCGGCCCTAAGGGGCTCTGGTGCGCGCGCCCCGCCCGCCAGGA
The DNA here is from genome assembly GCA_024276595.1 of Myxococcota bacterium. Taxonomy (GTDB): domain Bacteria; phylum Myxococcota_A; class Polyangia; order HGW-17; family JAJRWW01; genus JAJRWW01. Next base: position 3,276 of record JAJRWW010000442.1, on the reverse strand, counting down.
TGAGCCCCCCCGAAAGCCGGTGATCATCGGCGTGCGCATGGCCGAGACCCTGCGCCTTGGGCTCTGCGACAAGCTGGTCCTGGACGTGCAGGGCATGGGGGACAAGGAGCAGGCCAAGATGCTCGTGGTGGGCATCTTCAAGACCGGCACGGCGGACCTGGACGCCTTTGCCCTGCAGGCGCCCCTCGGGGTGGTGCAGCAGCTTTTGCACATCGGCGGTGCGGTGCACCAGGTGGCCGTGTTCGTGGGCTCCATCAAGCGCACCAGGGAGACGGTGGCAGCCATCAGGGGCCCCATCGAGAGCGGTTCGCTGGTGGTGCTTCCCTGGGACAAGGCCATGCCCGAGATGGCGGAGTTCATCTGGCTGGACGAGGCGTCCGGGTACGTGTTCATGCTCATCCTGTACCTCATCGTAATGATCGGGGTGCTCAACACGGTTCTCATGTCGGTCATGGAGCGCACGCGGGAGTTTGGGGTCATGCGAGCCCTGGGAGCCGGGGGCGGGCGCATTGTGGGCCTGGTGCTGGCGGAGGGCTTCTTCCTGGGCCTGATAGGGATTGGGATCGGCTGCGTGCTGGCGGCATACCCGCTTTACTTCCTGGAGACCACCGGCATCGACATGACGCTCTTTACGAGCGGTGGGGCCGTGGAGGCGGGGGGCGTGGCCATGACGATAGTGAAGGGAAAGATCTACATGTCGGCGCTGCTGCGGGCCAGCGCTGCGATCGTGGCCATGACCGTTGTTGCGGCCATGTACCCGGCCGTTCGAGCCGCCAGGGTTGGGGTGCTCAAGGCCATCCACCAGGTCTAGACCGGTCGGGGCGCCAGGCGATGCTACGGCGCCACGGGCTCGGCAACGAAAGGAAGGAGGCTCCAATGGCTTCCAACATCATCGAGATCTCAGGGCTGAAGAAAAGCTACGAGCAGGGCAAGGTCCGGGTGGACGCCCTGCGGGGGGTGGACCTCACCATCGGCGCCGGAGAGTTTGCCGCCATCTGCGGACCCTCGGGCTCGGGCAAGACCACCCTGCTGAACCTCATCGGCGCGCTGGACACCCCCACCGAGGGAGCGGTGCGGGTGGGAGGCAAGGACCTGGCCGGGATGAAGCCCGGGGAGCGGGCCAGGCTGCGGCTGCACAAGGTGGGCTTCGTGTTCCAGGCATACAACCTGGTGCCCGTCCTCTCGGCCTGGGAGAACGCCGAGTTCGTCATGCTCCTGCAGCGGGTGAGCGCCTCCGAGCGCAAGAGGCGCCTGGAGGAGCTGTTTGAGCGCGTGGGGCTGCGGGGCATGGAGCATCGCCGCCCTGCCGAGCTCTCCGGTGGCCAGCAGCAGCGGGTGGCGGTGGCCCGGGCGGTGGCGGCCAGACCAGAGCTGGTGCTTGCAGACGAGCCCACCGCCAACCTGGACACAGCCTCCGGCTCGGCCCTGCTGGACATGATGCGAGAGCTCAACGAAGAGGACGGCGTTACATTCGTCTTCTCCACGCACGACCAGCGGGTCATGGATCGCGCCAGGCGTATCATCCTACTGGAGGACGGCAAAATAGCCGGAGACGACCTGGTCAATGGCAACGGCGGCGCAGGTATGGAGGCGGCCTGACATGCTACGCCGGCTCCCCGGGCGGCTGGCGAGGACCACGCCCACACTCGCCCTGGCCGCGCTCCTGTGCGGGGCGCTCGTGGCCTGGGCTGGCGAGGCCAAAGCCCTGCCCGTGCTGGAGAAGGACGACCACACGGTGAACATCGACGGCTCGGTCAAGGCGTTCATCTACGGCATGTACTTCCCCTTCCACCCGGCAGAGGTACGCATGGCCATGGGGCTGGGGAGCGTCGACTACGGGGGCATGGGCGTGGGGGACCTGCGCATCAAGCTCGAGGGGGAGCACTTCGACAGGTGGAAGTGGCAGGTCCATTTCCGCACCCAGCCACAGATCTCCTCCTTCCCTGGAGCCCTCGGCGCCCTGAGCTTTGCCGGGGGAGCCTCCCCGGCGCGCTCTCTGCCCATGCAGGTGGTGACCCCCGACGGCGACCGCTTCACCTGGCGCCACGAGCTGGACCGGCTCATGGTGACCTACCGGGCTGGGAAGGTGGACATCATCCTGGGTCGCCAGCCAATCTCCTTTGGCGTGGGGTTCGTGTGGAAGCCCGCAGACCTGGTGGGCACCTTCTCGCCCGCCGAGATAGACGCGGAGTACAAGCCCGGGGTGGACGCCCTGCGAGTCAACCTGGCCCTGGGAGACTTCACCGAGCTGGCCCTGGTGGTCGCCTTTGGGGGCCCCGCCTGCAGATCAGGGCTGCTGCCGAGCGGGGGGCGGTGCAAGGAGTACCAGGCCCGCCTCTCGGAGCACCACTCGGTGGCCCTGGCCAGGCTCCGCACCAACGTCGGCTCCTTCGACCTGGGTGTCCTCGCGGGTTGGGTGCGCGGGGACCTGGTGGCGGGCGCCTTCCTGTCGGGCACGGCGGGGCGCTTCAGGGTGCGCTCGGAGGTGGTCTTCACCTGGGACCTGGAGGAGGACGGCCCGGACCCGAACCGCACCGACTGGCGCGGCTTCGACCCGGCCTCGGACCGCTTCTGGGCGGGCATGGGCAACCCCCTCCACAAGGACGACAGGTTCCTCAGGGCCATCCTGGGAGCCGACTACAGGTTCAAGACCAAAAAGCCCCTGTTCTTGCTCGCCGAGCTCTACTACAACGGCTTCGGCCGTCGCCATCCCTCAGACTACATGGCCCGGCTCCTTTCGCCCCGGGTGGCGGAGCAGGGAGAGGTCTTCAACGTGGGCATCCTGTACGCCGCCCTGGGGCTGAGCTGGGAGCCCCACCCGAAGCTGCCCATGGCGCTCACCGCCATGGCCAACCTCCTGGATCCATCCATGCTGCTCACCTGCACCGTCACCTACAAGGTGGGCGACGAGTCGATCCTCGTGGCCGGCGCCATGCTCCCGGTGGGCCAGGCCCCTGCCCTGGGCGACCTCACCGCCCTGGCCGACTCCAACCCCACAAACGACCTGAGGATCAGGTCCGAGCTCGGTCTGTACCCCTTCATCTTCTACCTGCAGTGGAAGGTGTACTTCTAAGGAGTGCATCTGCTTGCAGGCGAGGATCTCCCGCAGCGACGCCACCGGACAAGAAAAACACCCTCAGGGCCTGCGCAAGCGGGAGTTGATCCTCTTGAGGATCTCCCTGTCGGCCGTTCGGACCTGGCTGGCCAGGCTCTGCTGGCTGGGGGCGAGGTGGATGTCCTCCTCGTCGATGTGGACCCCCAGCAGGTGGGCGCACT